>NZ_VHLC01000030.1:0-87010 GCF_006547355.1 Myxococcus sp. AB036A
CGGGTGGTGGTGGCGGGCCCACCGGAGGAGGTGGTGGGCCTGCCCTTCAGCCAGACCGCGCCCTTCCTGGAGGAGGCGCTGGGCTGAGCTTCCAGCGCCCGCTGGAGCCTCCGAGCCGTGGCCGTGAGGGCCGCCGGGCTCGGAGGTGGAGGCCGCGGAATCAGCGCGCCTGCGCCTGCGCCGCGGGCACGGACAGGCCTTCCGCCTTGAGCGTCTGGCTGGCCATGCCGGACATGCTCTCCGCGAGCGACTGCACGGAGCGGGTGGCTTCCTGCGTCTCCTGCACCGTCTTCAGCGTGCGCTGCATCTGCCCGGAAAGCTCCTGGATGGCCTGGGCCATCTGGTGGGTGCCCGCATCCTGCGCGCTGACTGCGGCGGTGATCTGCCGCACGCTGGAGCTGGTGTCGCCGATGATGTCGGCCAGCTGCTGGAACTGCGCGCTGGAGGTCCGCACGGCGTCGAGGCTCAGCCGCACGCGCTCGTCGCCCTTCTCACTGGAGCGGGCCGCCTCACGCATGCTGTTGCTGACGCCGTCGAGCACCTCGCGGATGCGGTGCGTGGCCTGGATGGACTGGTCCGCCAGGCCGCGCATCTCCCGGGCCACCACGCCGAAGCCACGGCCGCTCTCACCACTGCGCGCCGCCTCGATGGCGGCGTTGATGGCCAGCATGTTGGACTGGTCCGCCAGGTCCTTCACGGAGTCCACGATGCCGGAGACCTCGCGGGTGCGCTCGTCGAGCGCGAAGATGCGCCGGGCCATGTCGGAGACCTCGGTGCGGATGGCCGCCAGGTCCGACAGCGTGCGCTCCAATGCGGCCGTTCCCTCGCGGCCCACCTGTTCGGCGCTCTCCGCGGAAGCCGCGAGCGCGCTGGCCTTCTCCGCCGTCATCTGCGAGCTGCGGCGGATCTCCTTCACCGTCTGCTCCGCCTCCTGGAGCGCCACGGCCTGACGGCTGACGCCCTCGGTCTGCTCGTCGCTGGACGAGCGGAGCTGCTGCACCACCGTGGCGAGCTCGCCGGCGCCGTTGCCCATGCGCTCGGCCAGGTTGCGCACTTCCTGCGCGCGCGCCTCCAACTGGTGGGTGTGCGCTTCGAGCGTGCGCACCACCATGATGGAGCGGCGGGTGACGATGCCCAGCAGCGACAGCGTCAACGCGACGTAGCCCCAGTGCGTGACGTTGCCCAGCGACCAGCCCACCAGGCCGATGACGGGGAGGATGGTGAGGACGATGGAGAGGACGAGCCCCGCGAAGCCACCGACGAAGAGGCGCGCGTCCGGGTTGCCCAACCACGCCTGGGTGATGGCCACCGAGAGCACCACCAGCAGCACCACCATCGCCATGGGGAGGAAGGGCACGAGGATGCGCTGCCCGATGCC
Source organism: Myxococcus sp. AB036A (assembly GCF_006547355.1). Taxonomy (NCBI): domain Bacteria; kingdom Pseudomonadati; phylum Myxococcota; class Myxococcia; order Myxococcales; family Myxococcaceae; genus Myxococcus; species Myxococcus sp. AB036A. The sequence goes on from NZ_VHLC01000030.1 coordinate 1,379, forward strand.
CAGGTCCAGGAGCGTCGCCAGGGCGCACACGCCCGCCACGGGCGAGAACACCATGGCCGCCTTCTGGAACCAGCCGCGCCGGTTGTCGAGCAGCGCGTCCGAGACGAACTCCATCAGACCGGCGACGAGCAGGAAGATGCCCACCGTGGTGCCCAGCGTGGCGGCAGCGGACGAGCCCCACAGCGCCGTGGGCATGCCGCTCAGGCCCAGGAGGATCAGGCCGCCGCTGGCCGCGGAGACCGCCAGACCCGCCAGCATCCGGCGCCGCCAGTGGAGCGCGAAGGCGCCACCCGCGCCGAGCGCCACCGCCAGTAGCAGGCAGCAGATGACGAAGGGCGCCTGGCCCTGGCGCGTCACGTAGACCAGCAGGTCATACTTCGAGCCCACCTGCGCGGCCTGGGCCACGCCGATGTTGGGATTGCTGGACTGGATGCGCAGCAGCACGCGCTTGCCCTGCGCGTCGCGCGGCAGGGGCACGATGTGCCAGGACAGGTTCTCGCCAACCTCGTAGCTGTCCGGCCGGATCTTGCCGCTCGTGTAGATGCGCTGGCCGTCCGCGTACACCTCGAGCGCGTGGGTGATTTCGCCCAGGTACAGCGCGGGGTCCGTCCAGCCGCCGTCGGGGATGGGGATGCTGAGCCACATGAACTTGTGGTCGCCGCGACCCTCTGGCGCCGTGAGCGCGGGCGTGGTCCGCCACTCCTTCGAATCCCCCGTTTCCTTCGCCCACAGGGGCGTGCCATCCGAGCCCACGGGGGAGTCGCCCCATCGGAAGCGCCACCCGTCGAGCACGTTGACAGGAGGTCCCGCCTCGGCCGCGTGGGCCGAGGACGTGAGGGCAAACATCAGCAAGAGGGCGGAACAAAAGCGGAAGCCAGCCATGGAGTGCGTATGGTCTTCCGCCCGGGCACCGAATGTAAATGGGTCTTCCCGACCTCTCCCGAGAATCGATTGGCGTTGCTTGGAATTGAGGTCCACAGAGAGCGTGGCAGGCAATGAATGCCGCGAATTTTATACTTCCGGTGAATTCCTCGCTCCGGCAGCCCGTGGGGGAGGCGGCCCACCGGCAAGGTTGTTCCTGGAAAGCCGGATGATCCTCCGCGTGCGGACCCTGTTCCGATCGGGTTTGAACGGCGACCCGGTGCGTCATGTTGAGTCCGAGGCGGGCGTGGGCATCAGCCGGGGGCCCCTCCCTTCCCATGGGGTGGGCCAAGCGGCGACACTGGGGCCATGGCGCATCTGGAGTTGATCCCCAAGCGGGACCTGTCGAGCTTTCGCAAGCTTGCGATTGGAAGTTGGAAGACGGCGTACGACCCCACCGTCTACGGAACGCTGACCGTCCGCATGGACAAGGCGATGGCCTACATCGAGGCCTTCCGTCAGCGCACGGGCGTGCGGCTCACGGTGACGCACCTGGTGGCCAAGGCCATGGGCGAGGCGCTGCGCCGCTGCCCGGACGCGAACGCCATCCTCCGCTTCAACCGCATCTACCTGCGCCAGCGCGTGACGCTGTCCACGCTCGTCGTCCAGACGGACGGCGGCAAGGTGGACCTCACGTCGGCCCGCATCGAGGACGCGGACAAGAAGAACCTGAAGGAGATCGCCAACGACCTGGAGGAGGCGGTGCGCCGCGTCCGCGAGCGTCGGGACGTGGCCCTGGAGAAGGGCAAGGGCACCATCCAGAAGATTCCCTACCTGTTCCTCAACACCTTCACGTGGCTGCTGTCCTTCTTCATGTACACGCTGAACCTGGACATGAGCCGGTTCGGCATGCCGAAGGACGCCTTCGGGTCCGCCATCATCACCAACGTGGGCTCGCTGGGGCTGGACACGGCCTACGTTCCGCTGGCGCCGTACACGCGCGTGCCCATCTTCGTCGCGCCCGGCGCGGTGAAGGAGGTGCCCGTGGTGGAGGACGGCAAGGTGGTGCCGGGCAAGGTGATGAACATCAACGCGACGTTCGACCACCGCTTCATCGACGGGTTCCACGCGGGCGTGCTCGCCAACACGCTCCGGGAGATGCTGGAGAACCCGTTCGAGAGCTTCGACGCGCTCCCGGAGACCGCCGACGCGGCTCCGGTCGCCGCCGTGGGGTAGGGCGGCTCACAAGCCGCTGGCCTCACCTCCGCGAGGGAACCCGGACCAGGCGGAAGCCGATGTTGGGCGCCGCCCCGGTGTCGCTCGCGGAGCGGAAGCTGACCCGCAGCGCGTCCGCGCAGTCCGCCCACGAGCCGCCGCGCAGGACGTGGATGCGCTCGGGGATGTCCTCGCCCAGCACGCAGACGGGGGACGTCTTTGGCGAGCGCCGGTAGTACTCGGCGTCGTAGTGGTCCTGGCACCACTGGCTCACGCCGCCCGCCATGCCGAAGAGGCCGTAGTCGTTGGGCGGGAAGGCGCGCATGGGGCGGAGCGAGAAGTCATTGAAGCGATCGAAGTCCGCGCGGCTCGCGTCTGGAGGTTCGTTCCCCCATGGATACGCCGCGCCACGGAAGCAGCCCCGCGCCGCGCGCTCCCATTCGGCTTCGGTGGGCAGGCGATAGGTGACGGAAGGCGTGCTCAAGCGCCGCGCGAACTGTTCCGCGAGCGAAGGGGCGACCGCGACCATGGGCTTGCGGTCATAGCGCAGCGGGCCCTCGCCCGCGCGCGCTGGCGTGCCGAACAATTCCTGTGAGGTCTTGATGACGCCGTCGCCGGTTTCCCATCGCGTGTGGATGGCGTGGGCGTGCCAGTCACTGGCCTGCAGGGTGTCGTTCTCGCAGTACTGCAGACGAATCTTCGAGTCGTTGAAGTACGCGAAGCTGTCGGGGAATCCGTCGAGTTGTTCGTTCGTGGGGAACTCGGGCGGTTCGGGCCAGTCCAGGAGGCGAGCGAAGGCGCTCCAGGACAGCGGTGTGTCGCTCATCCAGAACGCGGACAACGTCACCGCGTGGGCGGGGCGCTCGTCGGGTTCGCCGTCGTCGCTGCCCATGATGAACGTGCCCGCGGGGACATAGCGGAACACGAAGCCGTTCTCGATGACGGTGAGCTGCTCCAGCACGTCCTGGAGCAGCGGCAGGACGTCCTCGCGTGCCTGCCAGGCCACCGCGTCCAGCGTCGCGGCGGCGCCTTCCAGGTCTCCACTGGCATGCTGGACCCGGGCTTTCCCCAGCGCGGCTTGGATTACCGACATGCGCCCCCCTGGCCCCGCTCCGCGCCGAGCACGGGCAGTGGATGTGACTCCGTGGCGGCGCCCAGGGACTGGGCCTGCCAGGGGTCCTCCGCGAACGCGGAGCCATTGTAGAACTGCGCACGCGCGCGGCAGCCCCCGGTGAAGCGGTCTCCCGCCTGCTTCGCCCGGAGGCGCTGGAAGGCCTGCCCGTCACGCCAGATGTCCTCGAAGGGGCGCGTTCGGATGTTGCCGGACTCGAAGGCCCGGCCCAGGAAGCTGCACGGATTCACGTTGCCCTGGACGGAGACGGAGGCCACCGTGTTCGCGGCCCCGCAGCCCGGGCCCTCCGTCACGACGCCGCGCAGCTCCTCGCGCGCCGAAGGACTGAAGGGGTCCAACGCGAAGAGGTCCGAGTCGGCTTCGACGCGCTCCAGCCGCGCGAGTGCGTCCACGTAGCCGTCGAACGTGGGCATCAGCTCTGGGTGCCGGGTGGCGGTGCCGACGGGGTACAGCGGGCGGAAGACGGCGGTATGCGCGCCCACCCGCCGGGCCAGTTCGACGCAGGCCTCGACTTCCGCCACGTTGTTGCGCGTCAGCGTGAAGGCGAGGGTGAAGCGCGCATGCTGGCCGAGCAGCGCGAGCTTCTCCATCACCCGGTCGAAGACGCCAGCGCCCCGCACGGCATCGTTCGTCCCCGCCTGGGCGCCTTCCAGCGACACGTTCAGCCACACCAGCTCGCGCTTGCCGAGCTCACGCGCCCACCGTTCGTCGATGAGCAACGCGTTGGTGGTGATGCAGGGATGGAGGCCGTGGCCCGTCGCCGCGTCGAGGATGTCCAGCAGGTCCTTGCGCATCAGCGGCTCACCGCCGGTGAGTCCCAGCCGGAAGCTGCCCAATCCGGCGAGCTGCGCGAAGAGCGCGTCCATCTCCTTCACGGAGAGCGGGGACTGATTGCGCGGCAGCTCCCCCGCGAAGCAGTGCGTGCACGTGAGGTTGCACGCGCCAATGACCTCCAGATGGACGGCGAGCGGGCCCAGCAGGTGGTCGGGTGGGGGCGCCCGGTCGATGCGGGCCGCCGCGAGCCGGCCATCCATCCGGAGGTAGCCCTTCGTCGACAGGTGCTGGATGAGCCCGATGACGGCGTCCCGGTCGCCAGCCTCCGCATCACCGATGACGTCGTCCGCGGTGTGCTCGGTGAGCCGGGTGAGCACGGCCGCAGCGGGGGCGTCGAACGGCATGTAGCGAGAGGAGCGCCGGTCGAAGAGGAGGGCGCCGAAGTGCTGCGGGATGAGCACCAGGGAAGGGCGGCTCATTTGAAGCCCTCGTCGTCCACGTGGAAGGACCACCGCACCCAGGCCTTCGTGGCGCTCGAGGCCAGGCCCAGGCCCGTGGCGTCGTCCTTGAGCATCTGCCACCGCCAGCGCTCGTTCGTCTCCGGTTCGGGAACGGGCCGTTGCACCAACGGCGCGAAGCCCGCGTCAGCGAAGTCCGGGAGGCGCCAGCCTTCGGGAGGTGGCCATGTCATGGCCTTCCATCGGCCATCCGGAGCGGATGCCAGTTTCGGGTGGACCGCGCTGGCGATCTCCGGATCCAGCCGGGCCTGCATCAGGACGAAGCCCTTGTCTCCGGGACGGTTCACGTCAAATGACAGGACGTGCGCACCCGGGGTGACGAGCACCCGTTGCTCCACGAGGGGATTCCCATCGAGGAACAGGCCGCCGTCCGGGACGCCATTCAGGTAGGAGAACAGCGACAGACCGATGGCCGCACCGGGCCTTCGCCAGCGAAGCACCACACCGCCACAGCCCGCGGGCACCTCGCAATGGCTGTGGACCTCCAGCGCGAGCTGGCTCGACCTCTTGCGGTAGCGCGCCAACGCATTGAGACGGAAGTCGTCCGAGTCCGACATGCCGGCGTTGTACCGCGTGCCGGCCAGCGGCGCGCTGAATAACTTGGGACTGTAGCGCGTGCTCATTCTCTCCAAGGACCCGTGATGAAGCTCGAAGGCTCCTGCCACTGTCGCGGCGTGCGGTTCCGCGTGGAGACGCACCACCCGTCTCCCTTCATGCGGTGCTACTGCTCCGTGTGCCGCAAGACACAAGGGGGCGGAGGCTTCGCCATCAACCTGTCGGGGGACGCGCGCTCGCTCAAGGTGCGCGGCCAGCAGCACGTCAAGGTGTACCGGGCGCGCATCCAGAATCCGGAGGACGCGAAGGCGCACCAGAGCAAGGGGCAGCGCCACTTCTGTGGCCGCTGCGGCTCCGCGCTGTGGCTGTATGACCCGACGTGGCCGGAGCTCATCCATCCGTTCGCGTCGGCCATCGACACGCCGCTTCCCGAGGCGCCCGAGTTGGTCCACATCATGCTCGAGTTCAAGCCGGACTGGGTGCCCGTCCATGCGGGCAAGAAGGACAAGAAGTTCCAGCGCTACCCGAAGGAGTCCATCGCGGAGTGGCATCAGCGCCACGACGCGGAAGTGGACTGAAGCGGCTCGGGGGGCCGCCTGCTGCCCGGACGGGCGGCACGACGTTGCCCGGAGCGTGGGTTGTGGCGGGTGCCTCGGGGGCCCAGCGTGTCACTCATACGCGGAGGCAATCGATGGCACAGGGCAGCTCGCGGCGAATCCGGTATGCGGTGGTGGGCGCGGGGAATATCGCGCAGGTGGCTGTACTTCCGGCCTTCCAGCACGCCCGTGAGAACTCGGAGTTGGTGGCGCTCATTTCCTCCGACGCGGAGAAGCGCGACGTGCTGGGGAAGATGTACGGCGTGCGCCACACCGCGAGCTACGACGACCTTGAACAGGTGCTGCGCGACGCGGACGTGGACGCGGTGTACATCGCGTTGCCCAACACCCAGCATCGCGCCTTCACCGAGCGGGCCGCTCGCGCGGGTGTGCACGTCCTCTGCGAGAAGCCCATGGCGACCTCGGTGGAGGACTGTGAGGCGATGATTCGCGTCACGGACGAGAATCACGTCAAGCTGATGATCGCCTACCGGCTCCACTTCGAGGAGGCGAACCTGCGGGCCATCGACCTGCTGCGCTCGGGGCGCCTGGGTGAACCGCTGATGATGTCGGCGCTGCTGACACAGCAGGTGCGGACCGGGGACATCCGGACGCGCGTGGACGTGGGCGGAGGCGCGCTGCTCGACGAAGGGCCGTACCCCATCAACGCCGCGCGCTACCTCTTCCGTGACGAGCCCACCGAGGTGTTCTGCTACACCAACGAGGAGCAGGACCCTCGCTTCAAGGGCGTGGATGCCACGGCCTTCGCGTTGATGCGCTTCTCGAACGGGCGCATCGCGCAGTTCGGCATCAGCCACGCCGCGTCGGCGGTCTCCAGCTACCGGGTGGTGGGGGAGAAGGGCGATCTCCTCGTCGAGTCCGCGTTCGGCTACGAGAAGGAGCGCAAGCATGTACTCACGCTGGAGGGCAAGACGGAGGAGCGCGTCTTCGCGACGCACGACCAGTTCGCGCCGGAGTTGCTCTACTTCTCGAAGTGCGTGCTGGAGGACCAGGAGCCCGGGCCGTCCGGCCGGGAGGGGCTCGCGGACGTGCGCGTCATCACCGCGATGCAGGAGTCCGCGAGGACGGGGCGCCCGGTGAAGCTGGAAGCATTCCCGATGAAGCGGCGGCCGTCCTTGGACCAGCTCATCGTCCGCCCCGCGGCCAGGCCGCCAGCGCCGGTGAACGCGCCCGCGCCAGCGCAAGGATGAACTTGCGTCCACTGGAAATATTTCCCGCATGCGCGCTTCTTCGTGCGCTGAATGTGTGGCGACATCCGCCTCCGCAAGTCGTGTCAGACCCTTGATGCATTCATTGCCGCGAACCGGGAAACCAGAGGTCGGCAATGACAACACACGCATCTCATCAGGGCACCTACGCGGTCGAGCACGTTCTCCAGCGGATTCGCCGTTGTGCCGCCGACGTCACGCGGTACCCCGTGGACATCCTGACGGCGGACGCGCAGCTCGAAGACGAACTCGGCATTGACTCCGTCAAGCTGGCGGAGATCGCGGCCGTGGTCGGGCGCGAGTTCAACATTCCGTCCGAGCGACTGCCACGGGGCGCTCAGGCGCGTACATTGAGTGCGATGGCGGACGTGGTGGCGCGGCTGCTCGCGGACACGCAGCCCGCCGCAGTCGCGACGCCTCCACCGGCGCCTGTCGCGGCTCCCATGCCCCCGGTGGCGTCAGCGGGCTCTCCGGTGGAGGACCTGGAGGAGCGGGTCCGTGCCGTCTTCGCTCGGGTGACGCGCTATCCGGAAGAGCTCTTGACGCCGGAGGCGGACCTGGAGGACGAGCTGGGCATCGACTCGGTCAAGCAGGCCGAGGTGATGGCCGTGCTCATCAAGGAGCTGGGCCTGACCGATGCTCCGCAGCCTTCGCAGCGGCTGCGGACGATTTCCTCTATCTGTGAGATGGCGCGCGCTCGGCTGACGGTCGCGGCGCCCGTGCGCGAGGACCGAGCGCCGCGTCCGTCGCCAGCCGTGCTGCCCTTCGCGGGGAAGGTCGCGTTCGTTACGGGCTCTGGGAAGGGGATTGGCAAGGTCATCGCGGCTCGCCTGGCCAGCTCGGGGGCGACGGTGGTGGTGAACTCGTTCCACTCCCGTGACGAAGGAGAGCGGACGGTTCAGGAGATTGTTGACGCAGGAGGAAAGGCGTTCCACGCCTGGGGCTCGGTCGCGCAGGAAGAGCACCTGGACCGGATGTTCGCCAGCATCGAGGCGCAGTTCGGTGGGTTGGACTTCCTGGTGTGCAACGCGTCCAACGGCCTCATCGGACCGTTCGACCGGATTACTCCGCGCGACTGGGACAAGGCGTTCCGCACCTGCATCACGGGGACCTATGAGTGCGCCATGCGCGCGCGGCCCCTGATGGCCCGGCGTGGCGGCGGCAGCATCGTGACGATGTCCACCTCCATGTCCCAGCGGTACATGCACGACCTGGGCTGCCAGGGCGTGGTGAAGGCCGGGGTGGAGTCGTTGACACGCTACCTGGCCGCGGAGCTGGCACCGGATGGCATCCGGACCAACTGCGTGTCCGCGGGACCGGTACATGGCGAGCTGCTGCGCATGTTCCCCGACGCCGAGAGCCGGGTCGCGCGCTGGGAGTCGGCGACGCCGGGCGGGGAGATCTGCACCGCCGAGGATGTCGCCGACGTCACCGAGCTCCTCCTGGGGCCCAAGACGCGCCGGGTGAACGGCGCCATCTGGGTGGTGGATGCGGGGCTCTCCGGCACGGTGGACGGCCTGCTGCCGGTCGCGTCGGAGGCACGGCGTCCCGAAGCGCCGCGCGGGTCTCACCGCAGTGAGCACGACGTGCGAGCGCTTCTCGCGCTCGATTCCTGAACCTCGTACCGGAGCCAATCGCCATGGGTTACTTCGCGGTCCCGTACGACATTCATTTCGATGACACGATGGCCTACGGGAGCCATCACTTCCTCACGAACTTCAAGTTCCAGTGTGCTGGGCGGGAGCACCTGCTCTTCAGCCCGGACGTGTTCGACGTGCCGGAGTTCCGGCGCGACTTCGACCAGGTGCTGCTGCTCACCTACGAGGGCTACTCGCGCAACCTGGCACCGGCCAACCTGGGAGACCGGTTGGTGGTGCTGACGACACTGGAGGAGCGGGGCGCGGTCTCCATCCGCTTCTGCTTCCGGACCTTCAAGAGCGATGGGACGCCAGTGGCGTGCGGCTTCCAGACGGTTCTCTGTGCGGACCGGACGTCGGGCGCCCTGTGTTCGTTTCCCGAGTCGTTCCTGCGGTGCTTCGATTCGTTGTCCGGCATCTTCGAGCACGCCGGGGCACGGAGCTTCCGGGACTGTGTCCTGCAGGGAGGCTCCGCACTCAAGGAGGTGTTTCCAGAGTCCATCCGGGCGCTGGCGAGGTCGCTGCTCGCGGACCCGGCGTCACTGGGGACGTCCCGCGTCGTTTCGTTGGAGGGGGCGCCCGCGGCGAGTGCTGCCAAGAGTCCCGACGCGCTGGTGCTGCCGCCGGGGGCGACGGCATTTCTGTTCGCCGGGCAGGGCTCGTTTGAGCCAGGGCTCTATCTCCAATTGAAGGCGCTCGACCCTGACCTCGGAGACGAGCTTCAGGGGGTCGCCGCCGCATGTCGTGCGGCCGGAGTGGAGGCGGAGCCGTTGCTCGCCGCGCGTGATGTCTCGGACGTCCAGCGTGCGCTGGAAGAGGTGCCTCAGCTCGACCAACTGGGCATCTATCTGTCCGGAGTCCTGGGCGCCCGGTGGATGCAGCGCCAGGGAGCGAGCCCGGACGTGTTCGTGGGGCACAGCTTCGGGGAGATTGCCGCGATGACGGCGGCGGGTGCGCTCGACTTGCGCGCTGGCGCGCAGGTCGTCTGCCACCGCATCCGAGCGCTTCAGGTCCTTCCCGACGACTTCGGAACGCTGGCGGCGGTGGCGCTCGGGGAGTCCGAGGCCGTTCGCGCCATCGCGGAGTGCGGCGCTTCGGGATTGCACATCGCGGGACGCAACCACGCGCGGCAGACGGTGGTGGCGGGGGCGCGCGGTCAGCTCGCGCGGCTCCGCGCGCTGCTGGAAGGCCGGGGGCAGGGATTCACCTTCGTTTCGAGCCGGTACCCCTTCCACCATCCGGACATGGCCCCGGCCGCGAAGGCCTTCCGCGAGATGCTGGGCCGTGTCCCCATGCAGGCGCCGCGGGGCCGTGTCTATTCGCCCATTGAACGGCGCGCTTATGTGGGCGGGCGGCCAGAACTGGCGGATGCGCTCGCATCGCACCTGGTGCGCTCGTTCGACTTCCTGGGGACGGTGGAGACGCTCTCCCGCGCGGGATGCGCGCGCTTCGTCGACTGCGGAACCACGGGCGTCCTGGCGCGAATCGTCCAGAAAATCATCCCGGAGAAGACGGCCGCCGAGGTGAGCGTCATCAGCAAGCTGCTTCCGGCGGAGCGGTCTGCCCCGTCGGCTGGCATCGAGCCGAAGTCCGTGGATGCCGCCGAGGGCGACGAGAGCGGCATTGCCGTGGTGTCGCTGGGCTGCATCCTTCCGGGGGGCGCGAAGGACCCGGAAACGTACTGGCAGAACATCCGGAAGGGCATCAGCGGCATCGTCGACCAGGGACTGTTGCAGCCCGAGTTGGTGACGGACTTCGCGGGCCCTGCTGGAACTCCAGACCGGACGTACACCCTGCTCACGGGGTATGTGCGGGATGAGGACCTGGTTCCGCCGCCGGGCTTCGACCCGACGCGTTTCCAGCAGTACGTCCGCGAGCAGAAGCTGCTGGCCATCGCTCTCTCGCAGGCCATGCAGGGACTGAAGCCGATGGCATCGAAGTCGCCGGGGCGCATCCAGTGCCTGCTCGGTTCGACGGCGGAAGGGTCGGCCGAGTACGACGCCGCGCTGAGCGTGGAGGCTGGAGAGGCGCTGCTGAGTGCGCGGGGGGAGCGGGTTCATGACATCGCGGCGCTGGCGTGCGCGGCGCGTGAGGCACTTGGGGTTGAGGCCATCTCCCGTGACCTGGCGCCGCATCCCACCCTGCAGGCCGTGGTGACGGACGTGGTGGGGCAGGGTGTCGCCACCACGCTGCTCGACGCTGCTTGTGCGTCGTCGCTCTATGCCATGGCGCTGGGCATGAAGGCGCTGGAGCGAGGGGACTCGGACCTGATTCTTGCTGGCGGCGTGTTCTCGCCGGGGCCTGGCAACAGCTGTCTGTTCTCACAGTTCAACGGACTGTCCGCCACGGGGAGCCGGCCCTTTGACGTGCGCGCGGACGGCGTCATCTTCGGTGAAGGCGCGGGCGTCGTTGGGCTGATGCGCCTGAAGGACGCCGTCGCGGCGGGGCACTGGGTCCATGCCGTCATTCGAGGCGCGGGGCTCTCCAGTGATGGACGGAGCAGCTCGGCGAACGTGCCCCGGTCGGAGGGGCAGGTGGCGGCGATGGAGGCGTGCTACTCGGGGGCCCAGGTTGACCCGGCGAGCGTGCAGTACATCGAGGCGCACGGAACGGCGACTCCCGCGGGGGACGCCACCGAGCTCAGGTCGATTGCCCGCGTCTTTGGTGGCAAGCGCAGTGGCGTTCAGCTCGCCAGCGTCAAGGCACTGATTGGCCACGTTGGCTGGGCCGCGGGGGCTGCTTCGGTCATCAAGCTGTGCAAGGCGATGGAGCACCGGACCTTCCCGGTGCAGTCCAACTTCGATGCGCCCGGTGCCGCGCTGCGCGCCATGGGGCCCGGCTTCGAAGTGAACACGCGCGAGCAGCCTTGGCCGGAGAATGGCGAATTGCCTCGTCGTGCCGCCACCAATGGCTTTGGCTTTGGCGGAACCAACGCCCACCTGGTGCTGGAGGAGTACCGGGGGCCTTCGCCAGCGCCGAGGTCCCGCGAGGGCATCTCATCGGAGGCCGAACTCGTGGTCGTGGCCACGGAGGGCTTGTTCCCGGATGGACGCGGGCGGCCCGAAGCGGGTGTCCCTGTCGAGGTAGGCGCGCGCTTCGATCTGAAGGCACTGCGCCTGCCGCCCACGGTGCGCCTGCTGCCCGACATCTCCGAGGACATGGATGCGACGCAGCACCTCGGGCTCGTGGTCGGGAGTGCGCTCGCCCAGAAGCTGGGGGCGTTCGACGCGCTTCGTTCAGGGACGGCCATCGTGCTGGGGCTCGAGGGCAAGACGCGCCGTGGTGTCGAGGCGGTCCAGCGTGTCCTGGCTTTCACGCTGAAACGGCGCTTGAGTGAGAAGGCTCGTCGCGAGCCAGCATCCGCCGCGGTGCTGCCCATGGCGGAGCGTCTTCACTCGGCGGTGATGGAGAGCCTCCGTCCCTCGGGGCCGTACACGCTCCAGGGGATGATGCCGAACGTCACGCCCGGCCGTGTCGCTGGGGCGCTCGACGTCAAGGGGCCCAATTTCGTGGTGGATGCGGGGGCTGCGTCGTCCTCAGCGGCGCTCCAGGCTGCGCGGGGGCTGCTGGAGAGCGGCTTCGAGCTGGTCCTCGTGGGCAGTACGCACATTGGCAGGCCGGGTGAAGTCAGAGGGGCGCAGCAGCCCGAGGAAGGCGCGGCGCTCTTCGCGGTGACGACGGCGGAGAAGGCCCGAAGGCTCGGCTTGAAGCCCATGTGCCACCTTCAGCTTTCCACCCGTGGCACGAAGGGGACAGGTGCGGGTGTCGACCTGCCACCGCACTCGGCGGCGGAGAGCCTGGCGTTGCTGCGCGCCGTACACGCGGCGGCGGATGGTCGTGCTGGCACGTTGCGGTTCCACCCCGATGCCGCGACAGGTGTCCGGCTCGAAGTACGGCTCAAGCCGATGGCGGATGTGCTGCCCGTGGAAGCACTGCAGTCGTCGTCGCGAGCCCATGCCCATGCCGCAACGGAGGGCCAGCTTGGCGTGTCGTCTCGGGCAGCGGAGCAGGGAAGGCGGATTGACGCCTCCACGTCACCTCTTCGGACGCATCCTGATGCCGTGACGGACGGCCGGAGCGAACTGCCGTCCCGACCGTCAGAGGGCGTGCGGCTTGCTCCTTCCCGTCCTGTTGAATCCGTGTCGTCACCCGTCGCCGGTGTATCGGGAGCCGAGTTGCAAGCCGCAGCGGGAGGCTTCGACCACGCCGCGCCCATTCAGTACCTGTCGCCCGTGCTGGTGGAGCGGCCGGCCCGGAAGACACGGCCGTCGTATCTCAGAGGCCGTCGGGTGCTGTTCATCGCGGAGGACGTGGCGCTCGCGCGTGAGCTCGCAGCACGGGCGGAGGCGCTGTGCGGCTCGGAGCACCTGATTCTCTGCCCGGGAACAGGTTCGGATTCGGGACGCCTCCGGTTCATCGACCTCACGACCGACACCTCCGCGGAGGCCGGGCTGGCCGCCCTTGGCTTCGAGCCCGAGGTCATCCTCGCGGTCAGCCGCATCGAGGCAGGGGCGCTCGAGGCCGTGGTGGTCGCGGACACGGCCATGAAGCACGGGGCCCTGGAGTTGCTCTTCCTGGCCGCCCGTCGCGCCTATGAGCGCCTGTCTCGTGGCGAAGTGGCGCTGGTGAGTCTGTGCATTGGCGCTGTGGGCCCACGGCGGTGCCTGCATCCCATGTCGGGACTGTTCGCAGGGATGCTCAAGTCCATCGGGCGGGAAGTGCCTGCCCGGAACGTTCGTGCCGTCTCCACCACGGCCATGCCGATCCAGGAGGCGCTCGAGCTGGCCGAGGCTGAGCTGGGCTCGGAGGTGGAGGGGAATCACTCCATCGAGGTTTGCTTCGAAGGTCCGGTGCGCTGTGTCCGCGTGTTGCGGGTGACGGACGTCACGGCGGACCCGGCGGCGACGCTCGATTCTCGCTCGGTGATTCTGCTCACTGGCGGGGGACGGGGCGTCACGGCAGTCCTCGCGGGAGCCCTGCTCAAGCGGTTTGGATGCAAGGTGGTCCTCGTAGGGCGGAGCGATCCGGATGAGGCCCCCCTGCGCGTACTCCAGGCCCGTGAGGAAGACCTGCCGGCGATGGAGCGGGAGTTCTACGCCTCGGAGCTGGCCAGCAATCGGGGCGTGCGCATGCCAGAGCTGCGCAAGCGCTTCGAGCGCTTCCTGGCCGCTCGCGAGCTGAAGGCCACGCTGGAGGGCCTGGGCCGGCTCCCGGGCGAGGTCCTCTACCGGGCCGCGGACGTCACGCGAGCGGCGGACGTGGACCGCGTGGTCCAGGAAATCGTCGACTCGCATGGGCGACTGGACCTGGTGGTGCATGGGGCGGGCACGCAGACGTCCAAGAAGCTGAATCGCAGGCAGCTCGGGGAGTTGCGGACGAACCTGGGCACCAAGCTGCTGGGGCTCAGGAACCTGCGGGAAGCCTGCGCGAGCCGGCTCGCTCGGCCGGTGGCGTTCCACGTCCTTACCTCCGCGTTCAGCTACATCGGGAATGACGGGCAGGCGGATTACGGCGCGGCGAACGAGGCGCTGGACCGGCTCTGCGCCTGGGTCAGCGACGCGAGCCAGGAGGTCCGCTGGTGCAGCGTGGGCTGGTTGGCCTGGGACGGAATCGGCATGACACGGGGCTCGGAGTACCGCGTGCTCGGTGCCAGCCGGCATCTGCGAGGAATCCGAGCGGAGGAAGGCGAAGCGCTCTTCCTGCAACTCGTGGATGGGCGTCCGCGACAGGCCATCAACGTCCAGCTCACGGAGAGCGAGCGTTCCTACTACGCACTGGAGGTCTTGCCCGCGGAGGAGGTGCGTTCTCTGTCGGCGGGGCCCGTGCAGCGCGAGCTGGTCGTGGATGCGGCGAGTGTGCCGTGCCTGGAGGACCACCTCGTGCGCGGCACGCCCACGTTGCCGGGGGCCTGGGCGTTGGACCTGATGCTGCAAGCCGCGGTGGGCAACGGGCGGCCGGAGCTGCGCACCGTCACCATCGAGGACGTCCGGTTCTCACGCTTCATCCGCGTCAAGCAGGGAGGCCGCCAGCACCTGCGCGCCGAATGCACGCCCCTCATCGATGAGCCCGGACGTCATGGCGTGCGGGTCCGGCTGATGGGGGACATCGTCCATGCGTCGGGTGTCGTGCTGGAGAAGGACCTCGTCTATGCGGAGGCTCGGTTCACGCTGACGGCGGAGCCGCCGCGAGGCACGCCGGAGCTGGATGCGGCGGCGCCGTCGGGACAGGCCCTGCGGGTCCACGACCCACACTGCGCCGCCGGTGCGCCCATCGAACTGCGGAAGATGTTCGACTGCCTGGAGGAAATTCGCATCGAGCCGTCGGCCCGGTTCGCGCGGTTGGGGCTGCCGACCGAGCCTCGTCAGGCGGGCAGCACCGTGCCCGCGCTCGTCCTGGATGCCGCTTTGCGGCTGAGCGCGATGCATGTGGATGGGGAGTCGAGCGCGGTGTTCGCGCCCATCCAGTTCCAGCGGGCCACGTTCGACCGCGGCCTGGTGGACGTCCGGGGTGGAGCGCCGCTTCACCTCTCGTTGAAGGCACTTCCTCCGCGAGTGGATGGCGACCTGCTGGAGTGCGGCACCGTCGCTGCGCTCGACGAGGCGGGACGGCTTCGGATGTTGCTCGAGGGCGGCCTTGCGCGGCCCATGGCTTGAGACCTCCTTCCTTCGGGTGAACGCATGAATTCTTCCAATCCCCAGGTGGGTCCCATTCCCGCCGATGACCCCCGGTGGCTGCGGTCGGAGCTGCGCCGGGTGATGCCGCCGGAGTCCTTCCAGCCGCAGCCCCTGCGAGGCATCGTCGCGTTCGGGCTGGTTCCGGTGATGGTGGTCTTGATGTGGGCCGCGGGAAGCGGGCGGCTGCCATGGTGGGCGTGCCTGCTCATCTCGTTCGCGCTCGGGCAGATGGTGACGGCCGTGGGGCTGGCGGCGCATGAGGCGCTGCACCACGCGGTGTTCCGCAGCAGGGCGCTCGAGAGTCTCCTGGGCTGGGTGGGCTTCAGCCCGTTCCTGGTGACCCCCGGGAACTGGCGGGCGTGGCACGTCCAGGCACACCACAGCGCGGCGAACGTCCTGGTTCGGGACCCGGACATCCTGCCGCGTCAGAGCGAGTGGCGGACCCAGTGGTTCGCGAAGGTGTTCCACGCGATGTCCCCGGGCTCGGGCTCGTTGCTGAGCTTCGTCAGCTTCAGCTTCTTCTTCACCGCCCAGGGACAGGCCTTCCTCTGGCACCACAGCCGGCTGCCGCAGTTCAAGCATGTGCACATGCATCGAACGCGGGAGCGCGTCCTCACGGTGCTCGTGCTGTTGGGGTGGGTCGCGGTGGGCTGGTGGATGGGGCCCATGGGGGCGCTCTATGCGCTCATCCTTCCGCTCCTCATCGGCAACATCACCTTGATGATCTACATCGCCACCAACCATTGGCTGCTGGCCGCGCACGAGGAGTCGGACAACCCCTTCGTGAACACGGCCAGCGTGGCCACGCATCCGGTGATGGACTGGCTGCACTACAACTTCAGCCACCACCAGGAGCACCACATCTTCCCGGCCATGAGCCCGAAGTTCGCGCCGCTGCTTCGCAAGCACCTGCGCGAGCTCAACCCCGAAGCGTCACAGGTGTACCCGCACCTGCACGCGCTTCGGATGCTGTACCGGCGCCCGGCGCTCTATGCCGAGGACGGACAGACGCTCATGGCACCGGAGGGGGCGCCTTCGATTTCGACGGAGGCGCTGCGCAGCCAGCTCAAGGGAGGTGATTCAAGCCTTGAACACGGCCTGAACCGGTGAACGGCGACGCCTATGTTATGGGGCACCATGCCTCCCTCCGACACCGAGTCCTACCTCCTCGACTACCACCGCCGGCTCGCGGGCGTGACCGCGCGGTGGTTCGCGAAGACTCCCGTGATTCGGGGCGACAGCCGATTCGCCTCCACCTATGAGTTGCTGGCGGCGGAAGTCCCCCAGGACGCGCGGCCGAGGACCGTGCTCGACCTGGCTTGCGGCGATGGCTACCTGCTCGAGTTGCTCGCGCGGCGGGCGCCTCAGCCTCCGCGACTCGTTGGCCTGGACATGAGCGAGGACGAGCTCGCCCAGGCCCAGGTGCGATTGAAGGGGGCCGCCACGCTGATTCGAG
Source organism: Myxococcus sp. AB036A (assembly GCF_006547355.1). Classification (NCBI taxonomy): domain Bacteria; kingdom Pseudomonadati; phylum Myxococcota; class Myxococcia; order Myxococcales; family Myxococcaceae; genus Myxococcus; species Myxococcus sp. AB036A. The sequence goes on from NZ_VHLC01000030.1 coordinate 18,026, forward strand.
GCGTGGCGCAGTCGCTCCCCTTCGAGGACGCGAGCCTCGACGTCGTGCTCAGCCACCTGGCGCTCATGCTGATGGATGACTGCGAGAAGGTCCTCTCCGAGATTCGCCGCGTCCTGACGCCTGCCGGGAAGCTGTCCTGTGTCGTCGGAGGAGGCTTCGTGCCTTCCGGGGTGCTCGCGGTGTTCCGCGCCCTGATGAAACGCGCCATCGAGGCGCAGCCTCGCCCCCTGCTGAGCCTGGGCGACACGCGCTTTCGCTCCACCGAGGGGCTGAGGGCACTCTTCGACCTCGTCTTCGAGCATGTCGAGGTCTTCGACCTCGAGGTCCAGGAATGCGGACAGCCGGAGCAGGTCTGGGCTTCCCTTTCCTCCACCTACGACGCCGACCAGCTCCCGCCCGACGCACGCGAGGACGTCCGGTGCGCGTTCCTCGCGGCCGTGGAGCCCATGAAGGATTCAACTGGAAACATCACGTGTCTCTGGAGCATGCGGCAGGTGACGGCGAGCACGCCACGACGCCGCGGCGTGTAGGGCCGGGCGCCTTGTCGCCCAAACGACACGGTGACCGACTCGTGATGAGTTGGCGCGCGGGCATGGGCAACCCACTCTCCTGGGCCTTCTGGCGAATGGAGACATGCCCATGCAGCGCAGGAGCTTCCTTCGACTCACGGCGATGAGCAGCGGACTCCTGGCCCTGGGGCCGGGTTTCTGGCGTTCCGTCTATGCCGCTCCCGCCCGGCCGGGGCCTGGCCCCTACGGTGCCATCTCCGGCGCTCCGGACGCTCAGGGGCTGAGGCTGCCGGCGGGCTTCAGCTCACGTATCGTCGCTCGCACCGGACAGCGCGTCCCCGGCACCCGCTACACGTGGCACGCTGCTCCGGATGGCGGCACGTGTTTCCCCACCGACGATGGCGGCTGGGTCTACACCTCCAACTGTGAGTTGCCGCTGATTGGAGGTGCCTCATCGATTCGCTTCGATGGCGGCGGCAACGTGACGAGCGCCTACCGCATCCTCGAGGGCACCCAGCTCAACTGCGCAGGTGGGCCCACGCCCTGGGGCACCTGGCTGTCCTGTGAGGAGTGGGACGGGGGCCATGTCTGGGAATGCAATCCCCAGGAACCCTCACAGGGCCTGCGGCGCAGTGCCCTGGGCACCTTCGCCCACGAGGCCGTCGCGGTGGACCCGGTGGGCATGCGCCTGTACCTGACGGAGGATCGGCCGACGGGGCGATTCTACCGCTTCACCCCCGCCCAGTGGCCCTCGCTGTCCTCGGGCACCTTGGAGGCCGCGAAGCTGAACGGCAGCGCGCTGGATGGCACCGCCACCTTCAGTTGGGTGAGGGTCTCCGCCTCGCTTCCCGCGTCTTTGCAGCTCGCTCGTTTCCTGACGACCGCGTTCGATGGCGGCGAGGGCTGCTGGTACGACAGCGGCACCATCTACTTCACGACCAAGGGCGACAATCGCGTCTGGGCCCACACCCCGGCCACCGGCAAGGTGGAGCTCCTCTATGACGACGACCTCCACCCGGAGTCACCGCTGCGCGGCGTGGACAACATCACCGTGTCCCGCTCGGGTGACCTCTACGTGGCTGAGGATGGTGACGACCTCCAGTTGTGCCTCTTCACCCCGGGGCCTGAGCGCTCTGTCGCGCCATTCCTCCAGGTGGTGGGGCACGCGGGCTCCGAACTCACCGGCCCCGCCTTCTGTCCGGATGGCCAGCGGCTGTACTTCAGCTCGCAGCGCGGGGCGGATGGCAACGGCGTCACCTTCGAGGTGCGCGGCCCGTTCCGCTGAAGCCAGGATGCGCACCGCGCGGCGCTGTTCGTCGCGTGGGGTCGTGTCACGGCGCAGGGCCCGAAGCCATCGAGAGCAATCGCTCGGCTCCGGGCCCTTCGTCGTTAGGCGAGACGTCGCTGCCGCGCGTACCGCGTCAGGCCGTGGCGGAGCGCACCGCCGCGAGCAGCTCGCCAGAGTCGACGAGCCGGCTCACCGCCTCGATGTCGAGGTGCAGCTCGCGGTCCTTGTCCATGTGGGGGACCTTCGAGCGCACCAACTCGTATGCCGCGAGGGCGCCCTTGCCGGGCTTCAGCGGCAGGCGGAAATCCAGGGCCTGCGCCGCCACCAGGATTTCAATCGCGAGGCACGAACGGGCGAAGTCGCTGACCTGGCGGCCCTTGAGCGCCGCCGTCATGCCCATGGACACGTGGTCCTCGCGGCCCGCGGATGACGGAATCGAATCCACGGACGCGGGGTGGCTCAGCACGCGGGACTCGGCCACCAGCGCGGCGCTGGTCACCTGCGCGATCATGAAGCCGGAGTTCAACCCGGAGTTCTTCGCCAGGAACGCCGGCAGGTTGGACAGCGACGGGTTCACGAGCTGCTCCACGCGCCGCTCGCTGATGGACGACAGCTGCGTCAGCGCCATGGCCACCACGTCCATGGCCAGGGAGATGGGCTGGCCGTGGAAGTTGCCGCCCGACACGATGCGCTCCGTGTCCGCGAACACGAGCGGGTTGTCCGTGGCGCTGTTGACCTCCACCTCCAGGATGCGCCGGGAGAACGCGATGCCCTCGCGCGCCGCGCCGTGCACCTGCGGCATGCAGCGCAGGGAGTAGGGGTCCTGCACCTTGCTGCAGTTGACGTGCGACTCCACCAGCTCGCTGCCCACCAGGATGCGCCGCAGGTGCGCCGCGACGTCCTTCTGGCCCGGGTGCGCGCGCACGTCGTGAATCTCAGGAATGAAGGGCTTGTGGCTTCCCAGCAGCCCCTCCAGCGTCATGGCGCCCGCGACGTCGGCGATGTCCGCCAGGGACTCCGCGCGCAGCTGGAGCAGGGTGCCCACCGCGCACATGGCCTGCGTGCCGTTCACCAGGGCGAGGCCCTCCTTGGCCTCCAACACCACCGGTTGCAGGCCGGCGCGATCCAGCGCCTGCTTCGCGGGCATCCGCTGGCCCTGGTAGAAGGCTTCACCTTCGCCGATGAAGACGAGCGCCAGGTGCGCCAGCGGCGCGAGGTCCCCAGAGGCGCCCACGCTGCCCCGCTCGGGGACCACGGGTACGACGTCCCGGTTCAGCATGTCCAGCGCCAGGGCCAGCGTCTCCATGCGGATGCCGGAATAGCCCTTGGCGAGCACGTTGCAGCGGAGCAGCAGGAGCGCCCGCGCTTCCGGAAGCGGGAGGGGCGTGCCGACGCCACACGCGTGGGAGAGGATGAGGTTGCGCTGGAGGTCGCGCAGGTCCTTCTTGTCGATGCGGACCTCGGCCAATGTGCCAAAGCCGGTGTTGATGCCGTAGGCGGGCGTGTCTCCGGCGGCGACGCGGTCCACCAGGGCGCGCGAGGCCCGCACGCGGGTGGCGGCGTCGGGCGACAGCTCCACGGTGGCCTCGTTGCGAGCCACCTGGAGGATTTCCTCGAGCTTCAGGGTGTCACCGTCGATGAGGATACGGGGGCGCGACATTCGGGACTCCAATGGGTGCGGCGAAAGGGCGGGCACCCTAACGTAAACGGGTGCGGTGGTGCTGGCCGGCGCTTTACACCCGCCAGCCGGACTCGTATAGCTCCCGCCCGTCTGAAGAGGGAGGTTGCAGGCGCCGTGGCACTCATCGTCCAGAAATACGGCGGTACCTCTGTAGGTGACGTGGCCCGCATCAAGCGCGTGGCGCTGCGCTGCCTGGCCGCCCAGGAGGCGGGGCATGACGTGGTCGTCGTCGTGTCCGCCATGTCCGGCGAGACGAACCGGCTGATGAAACTGGTGGCGCAAATCACCGACCGGCCGGACGAGCGCGAGCAGGACGTGGTCGTCGCCACCGGTGAGCAGGTCTCCATCGGCCTGCTGGCCATGGCCATCCACGCCCAGCAGGGGAAGGCGACCAGCTTCCTCGGCCAACAGGTGCGCATCGTCACCGACAGCACCTTCGCCAAAGCGCGCATCAAGAGCATCGACGCGCAGCCCATCCGCGCAGCGCTGGCCCGGGGCCACATCGTCGTGGTGGCAGGCTTCCAGGGTGTGGACGAGTCCGGCAGCGTCACCACGCTGGGCCGTGGCGGCTCCGACACCACCGCCGTGGCCCTGGCCGCCGCGCTGAACGCGGACGCCTGTGAAATCTACACGGACGTAGACGGCGTCTACACCTCCGACCCCAACATGGTTCCGTCCGCGCGCAAGCTGGACCGCATCACCTACGAGGAGATGCTGGAGCTGGCCAGCGTGGGCGCGAAGGTGTTGCAGATCCGCTCGGTCGAGTTCGCCATGAAGTACAAGGTGCCGCTGTGGGTGAAGTCGTCCTTCACCGATGACCCCGGCACCCTCGTGTGTGAGGAGGACAGTTCCATGGAGGATGTGCTGGTCCGCGGCGTCGCGTATGACCGCAACGAGGCGAAGATCACGGTGTGTGGCGTGCCGGACGTCGCGGGCGCCGCGGCGAAGATCTTCGGACCGCTCGATGAGAAGCACATCGTGGTGGACCTCATCGTGCAGAACCCGTCCAAGGACGGACGCACGGACGTGACCTTCACCGTGGGCAAGGCGGACTTCCTCACCGCGCAGGAAGTGGTGCGGAAGGTCGCCGAGGAGATTGGCGCGTCCGGTATTGAGACGGACGGGGACATCGCGAAGGTGTCCATCGTGGGTGTGGGCATGCGCAATCACTCGGGTGTGGCGGCGCGGATGTTCCGGGCGCTGTCCGCCGAGGGCATCAACATCCAGATGATCTCCACGTCGGAGATCAAGGTGTCCTGCGTGGTCCAGGCCAAGTACACGGAGCTGGCCGTGCGCGCGTTGCACACCTCCTTCGGGTTGGATCAGCCGATGCCGCCGGAAGGCATCTCCGCCGTCTCCGAGATGGCGGCCCTGATGGGCGAGAAGGTCTGAGCGCGTGGCGAGCCGCACCGCCGCGCTCGCCGCCGTCGCGCTGGGGGTGTTGGGCGTGGGCGTCGTCGCGCGCCTGCGCTGGCCGGATACGGCGCCCGCGTTGGACTGCGCCACTGAGTCAGTGCGGATCCGCCCGGATGGAGTGGCCACCTGTGGAGACGGCGCCGTGCCGACCGGGGCTCAGGCGCTGGCCCTGGGGCGTCCGTTGGATTTGAACTCGGCGACCGAGGAGGAGCTTGCCCTGCTCCCTGGCGTCGGGCGCTCCCTGGCGCGGAGCCTCGTGGAGGCCCGCGAGGAGCAGGGCGGTTTCAAGAGCTGGGATGACGTGGATGCCGTCCGTGGCGTGGGGGCCGCCAAGTTGCAGACCCTCCGGGCGGCCGCGGCGCTTGGAGCGCCTCCCGACGCCGGGCCCGTGTGGTAAGCACGTCGAGTGCAGATCTCGTGCCCTCAGTGCTCGATGCAGTACGTCCTCGACTCCCGCTTGCTGCCGCCGGGGGGCGCCTCCGTTCAGTGCACGCGCTGTGGTCACGTGTTCATGGCCACGCCACATGGTGCGCCGCCGCCCTCGCGGTCGACTCCGGCGGTGACGGGCGGGGCGGGGCCCGCGCGATCGAGCATGAAGTCCACGCAGCTCTTCGCGGGGACTCCCCCTGGCGCCACGGCGGGTTCGTCCATGACGACGACGCAGTCGTACGGTGCGGTGGCGTCGAAGGGGCAGGGCGCCGACAACGCGACGCAGGCGTTCGGGGCGGTGCCTCCCGTGGTACCGGTTGGAACGACGCAGACCTTCGGAGCCGTGCCGGCAGCGAGCAACCCGACGCAGACGTTTGGCGCGGTGCCTCCCGTGGCACCTGTGGGAACCACGCAGACTTACGGGGCAGCTCCCGCGACGAGCAACGCAACGCAGACGTTCGGAGCGGTGCCTCCGGTTGGAACCACCCAGACTTACGGGACAGCTCCCGCGACGAGCAACGCAACGCAGACCTTCGGAGCGGTGCCTCCGGTTGGAACCACCCAGACTTACGGGGCAGCTCCCGCGACGAGCAACGCAACGCAGACCTTCGGAGCGGTGCCTCCGGTTGGAACCACCCAGACTTACGGGACAGCTCCCGCGACGAGCAACGCAACGCAGACCTTCGGAGCGGTGCCTCCCGTTGGAACCACGCAGACGTTCGGGGCAGCTCCGGCGCCTGGGCGGGGAACTGACAACGCGACACAGGCGTTCGGAGCGGTGCCCCCTGTGGGCAGGACCCAGGCGTTCGGGACGATGCCTTTCAGGGGACCGGCGGCCGATGCTGGCACCTCGTCGCAGGGCGGAACTCCCGGAGCCGGGACGCAGATGTTCGGCGCTGTTCCTCCGGTGGCGCCTGTCATTCCCCCCGTAGCAAGGACGCAGACCTACGGCACGGTTTCCGGGCAGCAACAGGGGGCCCCAGGGAGTGCCGGACCTGGCTCCGTGGCACCCGGCAACGCGACCCAGACCTTTGGTGCGTACGCACCTCCTCAGGCTGGCGCTTTCATGATTCCCGACCCGGGTTCCGTGCCCACTCCGCCTCCAGTGAGCCCGATTCACGCCGGTGGGGCGCAGGTTGCGTCCCAGGGCGCCGCCTCGGCGGACGGCGCCCCCGTTGGATTCGCCGAGCCTCCCGCGAGCGACTCCGTGGCTCCATTGGGGCGCAGCCAGACGTTCAGCGCCGTTCAGCCGCCTGCCTCCGAGGCACCTGTGGGGTCGAAGCGAATCGTCGGCTCCGTGCCGCCCGTTCCCGCGCCCGCGAGCCTGTCCGGCGAGGCCCCCACGTCGTCACCGGATACCGCCGAGCCCTTCGTGCGCGTCCGAGCGACGAGCCCCTTTGGTCTGTCACCGCTATCCGGCGCCGACAGTGGCATCCAGCTCCCGCCAGAATCGGAGCCCACCGCGACGCCGGGCGCCGGGGCAGGGGGGCTGAGTTCCCTCAATGACGCCAGTGCCTCGGACCTGGGCCCTCTGGCCGGAGCCGCATCGCGCCGGGCCCCACTGGAGCTCCCTCCGGACCTGATTGCGTCGACCCGTCTGTCGATGGACGGAGCACGGGCGTTCGAGCACGGCAGGTCCCAGCGAATCCGTCCCCGGGTGGTGCTGGCCATCCTGGTTGGACTCATCGTGGTGGCCTCGCTGGGCTCCGTCGCGCTGAAGAATCGCGGGGTGGAGATCCCCGCCGATGTGGTGGATGCGACGGACCGTGCGTCGGTGCTGCTCCGTCGGGATGACTCCGCCAACCGTCATCAGGCCATCGAGCGGCTGCGAACCATCGCCACCGAGAATCCCGGCTACGTCGACGCCCAGGCCGAGCTGGCGGTAGCGCTCACGCTGAGTCTGTCGGATGTCCAGGCTGATGCCGAGCGTCTGCGTCTCCGGGGCGCTGCCATCGCCCGAGGGCTGGAGGCCGCGGCGAAGATGCGCGTCCTTGCCGACCAGGTGGCTCGCCGCACCGCACTCCAGCAGGAGCAGGACGCCAACGCGCGCGAAATGGCGTCCCTGCGTGACGCCACCGACACGCTTCGCAAGGAGCTGGACGCGCAGCTGGCTCAGCTCCGCAAGGCGCCGGAGTCCGAGCCGCCCAGTGCCGCGGCGGCGCGGCTCAAGGCACGCGCCCTCCATGCCTCCGTCCTGGCGGCACCGGACTCCCTGGCCCTGGCCGAGCGTCTTCGCAACGTGGAGAGCGCACCGTACCCGTGGAGCACGCTGGCTCGGGCCGAGTACGCGCTGGTCGCCGGGTCGCCGCCGGAGTCGCTCGAGGCGGTGGCCAGGGATTTGGAGGCGCTGCGCCAGGCCGACAGCACGCTGCTGCGCGCCTACCTGCTCGGTGCTCGCGTGGCGCTGAAGCTGAAGGACACGGCCGCCGCCCGTTCACTCCTGGACGACGCCGTGGCGCTGAACCCGGACCACCAGGCGGCGGCTCGGCTGATCGCGCAGATTGACGCGGACGCCGCCTCACCCTGAAACGACGACCGCTTCCGCCGTCTCGAGGGCTGGAAAAAGTCCAGTCCCTCACCCAGTGCAGAGCCCTCCGCGGCGCCACTGCGTGTGATTTCAAGCGCGTGGAAGAGGCACGCCTCTTGCTGAACCCGGACCCGTTTCGAGGACTGGGTGCTGGGAGGCAGGGTTGATGGCGGAGGTCTTCTTCTGGTGTGCCGTGCTGCTGCTAGCACACACTTACTTTCTCTATCCCTTGAGCCTTTTCTTGCTCGAAGGGGCCGCGCAGGTGCTCAAGAACGCCCGCGATGGACGGCGCGCGGAAACAGTCAATCAAGGCTCCGGCGGGCAGCGGGCGTTGCCCTCGGTGAGTCTGGTGGTGGCGGCCTACAACGAGGCTTCGTGCATCCAGCAGAAGCTGGAGAACAGCCTCGCGCTGGCGTACCCGGCGGAGCGGTTCGAGGTGCTCATCGGTTCGGATGGTTCGTCGGACGGGACGGATGACATCGTCCGTGCTTGCTCCGACGCGCGCGTGCGGCTGTCACCGGCGCCTCGGGCGGGCAAGACGACGGTGCTCAACCGCTGCATCCCCATGGCGCAGGGGGACATCGTCGTTCTTTCCGACGCCAACACGATGATTGAACCCGAGGCCATCGAGCGGCTGGTGCGCCACTTCGAGGACCCGGAGGTGGGGGCCGTCTGCGGCAAGCTGCGGCTCTACAACCCCACGAAGCAGGACTATGAGGAGAGCGCGTACTGGAGCTACGAGTCGCTCATCAAGATGTACGAGGGGCGGCGCGGCGCGGTTGTGGGCGCCAACGGTGGCCTCTATGCCATCCGGCGCTCGCTGTTCACCCTGCTGCCGCCGTCCACCATCGTGGACGACTTCGTGATTCCGCTGCGCATCCTGGATCAGGGCTACAAGGTCGTCTACGAAGAGCACGCCGTGGCGCACGAGGAGACCACGGAGGATTACGGCAAGGAGTTCGGCCGTCGGGCGCGCATCGCCGCGGGCAACTTCCAGAGCATCCGCATGGTGCCCGGGCTGTTGCTGCCGACCGCGGGCTTCCCGGCCTTCGCCTTCTGGTCGCACAAACTGCTGCGCTGGTGCGCCCCCGCGCTGATGGGGATGGCGCTGGTGGCGAACCTGTTCCTGCTGGACCGGCTCTTCTACCAGTTCACCCTGTTCAGCCAGGCGCTGTTCTACGCGCTCGCGTACCTGGGAAAGACGGGGGTGTTGAAGCGGGGCACGGCGAAGAAGGCCGCGTCGGTGGCGTACTACTTCGTGACCATGAACCTGGCCATCGTCGTGGGGTTCTGGCGCTTCCTGCGCAACTCGCAGCGCGCCGCGTGGGACCGGACGGCGCGCGCGTAGTCGGAATCCAGGAGCCCGTTACCGGAGTGCCACGGGGACGGGCTTCTGGGCCTTGGGGCTCTTGGGCAGCACGCTGCCGTAGCCCCCGAAGAGCTGCCCGGTGAGGACGGGCTCGCGGTTGGGGCCCGGGTGCCGGAGCATGTCGTTGAGCACCTCGCCCGTCTTCGGATCCCTCCGAAGGTGCGGGCGTTCCAGGTTCATGCGGTAGCGCACGACGCCTCGGCGCACGCGGTGGATGACGGTGACCGTCCCGCTGGCGCTGACGTTCTCCACGATGCCCACGTGGGTGAGGCCGTCATTGCGGCGCCCGTCGCGGTTCTGGTCATACGTCTCGTTGAAGAAGACGAGGTCGCCCGGGGTCGGCCGCTCTTCCTGGTACACGCGGCCTCGCGAGCGGGCGAAGCGGTACATGGCGGTGACGCCGTTGTCGCCGGGCTGCACGGTTCCCCGGAAGGTGACGCCGGCCTGGGCATAGACGCCTTCGATGAGGCCGGTGCAGTCGGACGGGTACTTGCGGCCGTTGAGTGCGACTTGTGTCTTGCCCACCAGCGAGCGCGCCGTGGTCACCACCTTGGCGCGGGCATCACCGGCCACGGGGGTGGGGCGCGTGGCTCGGGCTGGCGTCGCGCGGGACTTGCCACCCGACGCCTTGGCCGGGCGGGCGGCCACCGTGCCGGGACGCGCCGCGGGCGCCTCGCGGTTCGCGGTGGCCACCTGCTTGGAAAGGGACTCGCGCGGGAAGGCGGGCGGGGAGGCGGAGCGGTAGCGAAGACTGTAGGAGTCCAGCCATGGCTCCAGCGGCGCGCCCGTGGTGGCGCAGCCAGTCGCCAGCGTGGCGAGGATTCCCATCAGCGTGACTGTCCTCATGGTGCGACCTCCCTGTAGCGTCCTGGGGGCACATGGTCCGCCCGGGAAGCTGTGTCGTCAAAAAACCTACCCAGGCAACCGTCCGTCCGCGCTTGGGTTTCCGGGTGGGCGCGGGTGCGGTATTGCTCCAGGGACATGGCCTCCTTTCGCCGAGCCCTCGCCGTCCTGTTGCTGGCCACTGGCTGCATCCCCTCGCCGTATGACCGCGCGGCGAAGAAGGACACCATCGACGGCTATCGCGCCTTCCTTCGTGAGTACCCCACGCACGCGGACACCGACGCGGCCGAGGCGCGACTGGAGGAGCTGGAGTTCGAGGAAGCGAAGCGCCTGCACACGGTGATTGCCTACAAGCGCTTCCTGGAGGCGTACCCCGACGCGGCCCAGGCACGCACGGCGAAGACGCTGCTAGAGGGCCTGCGCTTCAACGGGGCGAAGGAGACGGACACCGTCGCCGGCTGGCGCCAGTTCCTCCAGGAGCACCCGGACGGCGTCCAGCGCGACGAGGCGAAGCGCCTGCTGGCGGAGGCGGAAGCACGTGAGCTGGCCACCACGGAGGATCCGCGCAAGCTGGCGGAGTACCTGCGCGCGTCGCCGGATGATCCCCGCCGCCAGGACGTGGAGGCCCGCCTGGATGCTCAAGCCTTCGCGCAGGCCAAGGCCTCCGGGGCGACGAAGCTCTTCGCGTACCTCAAGGAGCACCCGGCCGGCGCGCACCGCGAGGAGGCGCGCGTCCTGTTGCTGCAACTGGAGGTGGAAGGCCTGCTCGTCTCCGGCCTGGTGGACGAGGCCGAGGCCCGGGTGAAGGCCCATCCCCTGGGCCCGAAGCTCACCGCCTTCCCGGAGCGGCTGGCTCACGCCCGCGCCGAGCGCGCCGCCCTGGCCCGGCCGGAGCCACTGGCCCAAGCCGCCCACGTGGGGCACTACCTGCGCGGGGCGGAGGACCTGAGCCGCGCGCTGGTGGCGCCCGACGCGCTGGACCGCTGGCAGGCCGCGGAGGAGCTGGGGCAGCACGTGTCGGTGCGCGTGTTGGAGCCGCTGCTGGAGAGCCTGCGCGCGGCGCGCAACCCGCTGATCCGTCAGCACGCCCTGGAGTCCCTGCGCACGGTGCTGGCGGCGCTGCCCAAGCCCGTGGCGGAGTACGAGGTGGCCTCGCGCCTGGATGCCCTGCGCGAGCGCGCCACCAGCGCGGAGATGTACCTCACGGTGGCGGTGCTGCTGGACCTGTCCGGCCAGTTGGCCCAGGCGTCCACGGAGTACCAGCGCGCCGCTGAGTCGGGCGTGCCGGATCCGGTCATCCTGCGGCGCTGGGTGCAGATTCGCGAGGAGCGGCGCCAGCACTTCTCCGCGGCGGTGGCGGCGCGGCAGCTCGCGCTGTGGTCCCTGGAGGTGGCGCAGGAGGAGCCGGTGACGCCCGAAGGGCGTGTTCCCCTGGCGTCGGCGCGGCAGCTCTGTGCGGCGGCCGTCAACGCGAACTTCGCCGTGGCGGCCATTGCCCGCGCCCGGTCCGCGAGCACCGAGTTCCCCGAGGACCTGGCGGAGTTCGAGCGCAAGGCGGCGGACGCCAAGCGGCTGGCGGACGCGCGACTGGCGGACGCGGAGCTGCTGCTGCGTGAGCAGACACCCGGCGTGAAGACGTGCGCGGACCGCGGTGTGCGTGACCGCCTGGAGAACGCCGTGAAGGAGCGCACCGCCGCGCTGGACTCGGTGGCGACGAAGCTGCCGCAAGTGGGGCGGCTGCTCCTGGAGGTGGCCCGGGAGCGGGATCCGTCGCCCCAGGTCCGCGCGGCCGCGTCCGCCCGGCTGACCGCGCTCAAGCCGGTTCCCTGATCCGGGTGTCCCGGTGCGCCGGGCCGGTTAGAGTCTGCGTCCTCATGGCCTCCCGCACCGATACGCTCCAGGCTCCGGCCGTGACGCCCTCGCTGCGGATCGACTATGCCGCGCTCCTCAACGAGGAGCAGTTGCGCGCGGTGGAGGCGGGGGAGGGGCCCGTGCTGGTGATTGCCGGCGCGGGCTCCGGCAAGACGCGCACGCTGACCTTCCGGGTGGCGCGCATGCTGGAGCGGGGTGTTCCGCCCGAGGGCATCCTCCTGCTCACCTTCACCAACAAGGCGGCCCGGGAGATGACGCGCCGAGTGGCGGAGCTGGCCGGCGCCTTCGTGGACGTGCGGCGCATCCTCGGCGGCACCTTCCACCATGCCGCGCACGTGCTGCTGCGCCAGTACGCGGGCGTGCTGGGCTTCTCCACGAACTTCACCGTGCTGGACCGCGAGGACGCGCGGGACCTGATGGTGACGTGCATCGCCGAGCGCCGGCTCAAGAGCGACAAGCGCTTCCCCCGGCCAGACCTGGTGTTGGACCTGGTTTCCCTGGCGGCCAACCTCCAGCAGCCCGTGTCACACGTGCTGATGGACCGTCGGCCGCAGATGTTGCCGCTGGCGCCCGAGGTGCTCGCCGCCGCCGCGCGCTTCCAGCAGCGCAAGGCGCAGATGCACCTGATGGACTTCGATGACCTGCTGGTGCACCTCAAGCGCCTGCTGACGCATCACCCGGACGTGAAGGCGCAGCTCACCGAGCGCTTCCGCTGCGTGCTCGTGGACGAGTACCAGGACACCAACCGGCTCCAGGGCGACCTGGTGGATCTGCTCGCCGGAGAGCGCAAGGACCTCACGGTGGTGGGGGACGACTGTCAGTCCATCTACAGCTTCCGGGGTGCGGACTTCACCAACATCATCGGCTTCCCCGAACGCTACCCGGGCTGCTCCGTCCATGCGCTGACGCGCAACTACCGCTCCACGCCGGAAATCCTGCGGCTGGCCAACACCTCCATCGCGCTCAACACGAACCAGTTCCCCAAGGTGCTGACGGCGGCACGGTCCCCGGGCGTCAAGCCGCTCATCGTCCCCGCTCGGGACGCCGGGGAGCAGGCCGCCTACGTGGCCCAGCGCATCGGTGAACTCCGCGACCAGGGCCTGTCCCTGGAGGCCATGGCCGTGCTGTACCGGGCCCACAATCACTCGCTGGAGCTCCAACTGGAGTTGACCCGGCGCGGCATCCCTTTCCGGGTGCGCTCCGGCGTCCGCTTCTTCGAGCAGTCCCACATCAAGGACGTGCTGGCCCACCTCCGGTTGGTGAACAACCCGGGGGATGAGCTGGCCTTCAAGCGCGTCATCCGGCGCGTCCCAGGCGTGGGACCGGCGACGGCCGAGCACCTCTGGACCGCTCTGCGCGCATCGCCGGAGGGGACACCCCTGGCGGAGGGGCTGGCCCATGCGGACGTCCGCGCGCACCTGCCACGCAAGGCGCAGAAGGGATTCCAGGCCTTCGGTGACCTGATGGGGCGGCTGACCCGGCCGGAGGCGTCCCCCTCACCAGGGCGCCTCATCGAGGACGTCCTCGCCGGGGGCTACGCGGACTTCCTCCGGGCGGAGTTCTCCGAGGAGGAGCACCGGGAGGACGACGTCCGCCAGCTGGCGGAGTTCGCCGGTCGCTACGAGGACGTGGCGCGCTTCCTGTCGGAGATCGCCCTGGTGTCGGAGTTCGCGGCGGGGGAGGCCTTGAGGGAGGAGGGGCCGGAGGCGTGCCTGACGCTGTCCACCGTCCATCAGGCCAAGGGGCTCGAGTGGAGGGCCGTCTTCGTCCTGTGGCTGGCGGACGGGCGGTTTCCGCTGTCATTGGCCACGCGCCTGCCCGAGGAGGAGGAAGAGGAGCGGCGGCTGTTCTACGTGGCCCTGACCCGGGCGCGGGACACCCTGGTGCTGGTGTACCCCCAGTCGGTGCTGCCCCGGGACAGGGAGCGGATCCTCCTGCGTCCGTCCCGGTTCCTCCAGGAACTGCCCGGCGGGGAGGACGCACCGTTCGACCGGTGCGTGCTGTCCACCCTGGAGGCGGAGCCCGAGGCGTCCGTGGGGCAGGATGGTCCCCCTCCGGGTGGCTCGGACCCGGTGGACTGACACCGTCGCCCAGAAACGCGCACTCCCGTGCGCGACGTGATAGACAGTGGAGTCAGGGGCGGCGTCTTTTGGCACGAGCCCCCTCACTTCATGGCGGACAGACCTCGCATCATCGGGATTGACCTCGGAACCACCAACACGCTGGTGGCGTCCGTCCGCAACCGTATCCCGAAGATCGTCCCCACCGACCGCGGCAACCTCACGCTGCCCTCCGTCGTGGCGTTGTCGGCGCGCGGCGACCTGCTGGTGGGCGGGGTGGCCAAGGACCAGATGGTCACCAACCCGAAGAACACGCTCTGGGGAACCAAGCGGCTCATCGGGCGGAAGTACAACTCCAAGACGGTGGAGGAGCTCCGGGGCTACTTCCCCTACGACATCGTCGAGGGCGCCAACGGGGACGCCGCGGTGATGATGGGCGGCAAGCTGTACTCGCTGCCCCATGTGTCCAGCTTCGTGCTGGGTCAGGTGAAGACCATCGCGGAGCAGTTCCTGGGCGGCCCCATCGAGGGGGCGGTCATCTCCGTCCCGGCCTACTACAACGACAACCAGCGCAACGCGGTGAAGGAGGCCGGCCGGCTGGCGGGCTTCGACGTGAAGCGCATCGTCAACGAGCCCACCGCCGCGGCGCTGGCCTACGGCTTCAACCGGGGCCTGGATCAGAAGGTCCTCGTCTACGACCTGGGCGGCGGCACCTTCGACGTGTCCGTGCTGCACCTGGCCGGCAATGTCTTCGAAGTCCTCGCCACCGGCGGTGACACCTTCCTGGGCGGGGCGGACTTCGACAACCGCATCATGGAGTACGCGCTGGAGCGCTTCCGGGAGGAGACCAAGGTCGACCTCAACACGGAGAACCCCATCGCGCTCCAGCGCATCAAGAACGCGGCGGAGGCGGCGAAGATCGACCTCACGCTGATCCCCAACGTCGTCATCGACCTGCCCTACATCGACGAGCGCAAGGGCAAGCCGATGGACATGCGCATCCCCCTGACGCGCGAGTTCCTCAACAGCCTCACCGGCGACCTGGTGGACCGCACCTTCGAGATCTGCGACCGGGTGCTGGCGGAGAAGGGCATCTCCCGCGCGGAGATCGACGAGATCATCCTGGTGGGCGGCCAGAGCCGCATGCCGCTGGTGCAGCAGAAGATCCAGGCGCACTTCGGCAAGGCGCCGCGCAAGGGCGTCCACCCGGACGAGTGCGTGGCCCTGGGCGCGGCGCTGCTGGGCGACTCGCTGGGCAGCATCGACGCGGTGACGCTGCTGGACGCGCTGTCCATGCCCATCGGCTACGCGATGCCCAACGGGCGCGTGAAGCGCATCATCGAGAAGAACTCGCTGATTCCCATGGTGAAGAGCTTCCGCCTGCCTCCTCCCAAGGAGCCGGGCTTGCCCTTCATCGAGCTGGACATCTACCAGGGGGACAGTGACCTGCTGGTGGACAACGAATATCTGGGCACGGTTCGCGTGCCCTCGGCCGCCGCCGGCCGGAAGATCGACTTCCGCCTCACCGAGGAGTGTCTGCTCCAGGTGACGGTGGAGGAAGCGAGCGGCATGCGCAAGGTGGACCTCGCCACCCGCGACACGCCGGAGCAGCTCAAGCGGGCGCTCCAGGAGGTCGCGTCGCGTCACTCACAGCAGGTGCCCAGCTCCAGCAGCAGCGGGAGCGACGACCGGGGGCTCTTCTCCAGTATCAAGAGCATCTTCCGGAGGGGCTAGGAGTCCAGATGGCGAAGTTCCCGTCGAAGGAGTGGGTGGACGAAGCGGTCCGCCTCACCAATGAGGATCCCGAGTGCGCCATGGCCGGCAAGGGCTGGAAGGGCGACTTCGGGGCGGTGGTGGAAGCCGAGCCCGGCAAGCTGGCGAAGGCTTTCGTGGTGCACGTCGTCCCCGGTGACTGCCGCATCGAGAAGGCGCGCGTCCTGGCGGATCCGGACGACCTGGACGAGCTGGAGCCGGTGTACCTGGCCCGCGCGCCCTACAGCGTCTGGAAGCAGCTCCTCAAGGGGACGCTGGACCCGGTGGAGGCGGTGCTCAAGCGCCGCATCTCCATGAAGGGCGACCTGCAGCCGCTGATCGAACGCATGAAGTACAAGGGCATCGCCGACCGCGTCTTCGCGCAGCTGCAGACGCAGTTCATCGACGAGCCCTGAGCGAGAGACCCCATGGGAATCAAGGACGACCTGAAGAAGCAGGCCCTCAACGTGTCAGGCAAGGCCATGGAGAAGCTCATGGCCGACGACCGTCGCGCCATGGCCATCGCCAACGCCATTGGGAAAGCCCAGCGCGGGAAGCAGGCGCTCGACCGGGGGCAGGAGGAGCTGATGAAGGCGCTGAACTTCGCGCCCCGCAGCGAGTTCAAGGCCCTGGGCAAGCAGCTGTCCGGCCTCAAGCGCCGGCTGCGCGAGCTCGACGAGAAGCTCGGCGAGCTGTAGTCGAAAATGCGTTGACACCTGAGCGGGCGAATGGCATCTACACCCGCGTTCGCCGCTGGCAACACCGGCGGCGGGCAGCAGACAGCAGAAGGGCGTATAGCTCAGCGGTAGAGCACTGCCTTCACACGGCAGGGGTCGCAGGTTCAAACCCTGCTGCGCCCACTCAAGAAAGGCCGTGAGTCCGAATCGGGACTCACGGCCTTTCTGCTTTTGGGGCTCCGCCTTCACCGCCTCGCCAGACGCAAGAAAGCCCACCCCGCATACTGCGCGGAGTGGGCTTGGAAACGCGGCGTGAGGCCGCGGTGCGGCTCAGACCTTGGTCGCGTCGGCGTCGCCGGTGGGCGTGTGCCGGGCCTTGATGAGCGACGCGACGATGCTCGCGCCCAGCAGGCCGGCGATGACCGACAGGGACACCTCGGGCGGCACCTTCACGAAGTCGATGATCGCCATCTTCGCGCCGACGAAGACGAGCACCGCGGAGAGGCCCACCTTCAGGTAGCTGAACTTCTCCACCGCGCCGGCCAGCATGAAGAACATGGAGCGCAGGCCGAGGATGGCGAAGATGTTGGACGTGAAGACGATGAAGGGGTCCGTCGTCACGGCGAAGATGGCGGGGATGGAGTCGAGCGCGAAGAGGATGTCCGACGCCTCCACCAGCAGGAGCGCCATCAGCAGCGGCGTGGCCAGCTTGCGGCCGTTCTCCACGGTGAAGAAGTGGTGCCCGTCGAAGTTGGGCGTCGAGGGGATGGTCCGCCGGGCCAGGCGCATCAGCGCGCCTTCCTCCGGGTTGTCCTCCTTGTTGCGCTGGAGGAAGAGCTTCACGCCCGTGATGATGAGGAAGCCGCCGAAGACGTAGATGAGCCAGTGGAAGCGGGCCAGCATCGCCACGCCCGCGAAAATCATGATGGCTCGCAGCGCCAGCGCGCTCAGGATGCCCCAGAAGAGGACCCGGTGCTGGTACAGCGCGGGGATTCGCAGCGCCGAGAAGATGACGACGAAGACGAAGATGTTGTCGACGGAGAGCGACTTCTCGATGAGGTAGCCGGTGATGAACTGGAGGCCGGGCTCAGGCCCGAACTTCCACCAGACACCCGCGCCGAAGACGAGCGCCAGGCTGACCCACAACGCGCTCCAGCCCAGGGCCTCCTTGAACTTCACCACATGGGCTTTGCGGTGGAAGACGCCGAGATCGAGCGCCAGCATCGCGATGACGAAGGCGATAAAGCCGGCCCACAGGGCCGGGCTGCCAACGCTTGGGAAGGTTTCCATATGGGGGCGTCAGATAGGAGTCATCCGAGCCTTCCGCAAATAGGAATTCCAGCCACACTCCATCGGAAAAACCGAAGGACCCGGGCAAAATGCGACCGTGCTCCCTCTGTAGCTTGGGGGGCATACGGACAGTCAAAAACATCCCAAATGTTTGGGAAGTGGTTTTGAAGGCGATGGGTTTGGAACCGTCCCGGTTGGAAAAATCAAACACGGGGCTATGAGACCAGCCAGGCGTCACCGTCCCTGAAGGCAGCTACGCCTCCCGACGGAAGGACGCGTCGAGCCAACTCCCGGCGATAGGCGCCTGGGGACTCGTCACCCTCATGCCTCAAGCAGTAAGGACGCCATTTTGACTCGGAATCGTTTTCTGTCCTCGACGTGTGGTGCGCTCTTCGCCCTGGCCGCCATCACGGCCTGTGGGAGTGAAGCTGGTAACGAGGATTCCAACGCGCCAGGGCGGACCGAGACCCCTGGCCAGTCTCCGCAGCTGCCTGCTCCCTCTCCGTCCGAGCAGACGCCCGGAGGCCAGACCCCTGGCACCCCGGAGCCTGGGGACTCTGACACTTCGCCGGAGGGGCCTGTCGCCACCACGCCGCCCGACGAGCCCTCGACCCATCCCGAGGACCCGTCGACCGAGCCCGAGCAGCCTGTCGAGTCGGGCGCGGACAAGTTCGGCGTGACGATGATCCACCCGTCCGTCGCCGGTGGTGAGCAGTGGTTCCTGGCTGACGACGCGATGTCCGACAGCCGCTTCGATCCGCAGGACGACCTCACGCGCAACTCGGACGGCTCCTGGAATCTCAAGAGCGACAAGGTGCGCATGAACGTCTTCACGTCCACTGGCTACAAGCCGAAAGAGATCGCCACGTATGACCGTGACGTGCTCGCCAGCCGTGGCTACATGCAGTCGCCGAATGACTGGAAGAACGTCGAGATGACGGGCTTCGTGAAGCTCAACTCCGCGTCCGATGAGTCCGACAACTTCGACATGTACGCGCGTGGCGGGAAGCACAACGACGACCACGAGGGCTGTGAGGGCAGCAGCTACAAGGGCGCGCTGCACTTCAATGGCCAGGCTCGTTTCCAGAAGGAGGCGTGGCACGTCTCCTACGAGCAGGCGCCGTACAAGAAGGTGACGGAGCCGCTGACGGGCCGCTGGGTGGGCTTCAAGACGGTGATGCGGAACACGCAGGTCAACGGCAAGGAGGCCGTGCACCTGGAGCTGTACCTCAACGATAACGCCGACAAGGTCTCCTGGGAGAAGGTCTACGACTTCGTGGACGCCGGTGACTGGGGCGGTGACGCCGAGCACTGCGGCGGCGCGGATGGCGCGATTCCGCTCACGTGGGGTGGCCCCATCGCCACGTTCCGTTGGGACAGCACCGACGACGTGGACTTCAAGTGGCTGTCCGTGCGCGAAATCGCGCCGGAGCAGTGAGCCGCTGACGCCTGGCGCGCCCGCTGAGCGGGAGCGCGCTTGAACAGCAGTCCGCAGTCCCACGAGGGCGTGGGGGACCCGACGAGGTCCTCCGCGCCCTTCGTGCGTCCATGGACGGGAAGGTCCACCTCCCGGGCGGGTGGCGCGTGTGGCTTCGGCCTCCCCACCTTGCGGGCGCCGACGCGCCAGCCAGCCGCCGGCAGCCTGTTTCGCCGGGGCTCGGCGCTCAGGCCGGCCCACTGGCTGTCAGAGAGGAAGACTTCCCATGCACATTACTTTCCTGGGCCACGCCGGGTTCGTCGTGGAGACGGCGGGGGCCATTGTCGTCATGGACCCGTGGCTGTCGTCCCGCGGGGCATTCGACTCGGCGTGGATGCAGCTGCCGTGCAACCACCACCTGGCGCCGCGCGTGCGGGAGAAGCTGGAGACGCCCGGCAAGGAGCGCTACCTCTACGTCAGCCACGAGCACAAGGACCACTTCGACCCGGAGTTCCTGGCCACCATCCGCCAGAGGGACTTCACGGTGCTGGTGCCGCGCTTCCACCGCTCCGAACTGCAGGACGTGTTCGCCAGGTATGGCTGCAAGCAGGTCATCGCCTGCGAGGACGGCCACGAGGTCCCCATCAAGGGCGGCTACGTGAAGCTGTTCGTATCGGAGCAGGGGACCAACCGTGACTCCGCGGTGATGGTGCGTGGTGACGGGCAGTGCTTCCTCAACATCAACGACTGCAAGCTCCATGACCGGATGGGGCGCATCGTCGCGGAGGAGGGGCCCATCGACGTGTTCTCCGCGCAGTTCTCCGGGGCCATCTGGCATCCCACCTGCTACGAGTACCCGGCGGAGACCTACGCGGCCATCTCGCTGAAGAAGCGGGAGAGCAAGTTCGAGGCGGTGGCGCGCACGCTCGAGGTGCTTCATCCGCGGGCGTACATCGCGGCGGCCGGGCCCGCGGCCTTCCTGGACCCGGCGCAGTTCCACCTCAATTTCGAGAAGGTGAACATCTTCCCGAACGCGACGCAGCTCTTCGCTTTTCTGCGGCAGCGCCTGCCCCAGGGGAAGACGCGCTACCTGGAGCCGATGCCCGGGGACGTGCTGGACGCGAAGTCGCTGGAGTTCGTCTCACAGGTGGCCGAGCGGGTGACGCCGGAGAACCTGAAGGCGTACCTGCACGACTACGCGAAGCGGCAGGAGTCCGTGTTCCGCGAGCGGCGGCGCAACCTGCTCGTCGCGGAGGTGGCGGAGATTCACGAGCGGCTGCGCGTGGAGCTGCAGCGCAAGCTGGACCTCCTCGACCTGCACGAGCGCGTGGGCATGCCGCTCTACGTGGAGCTGACGGAGCTTCCAGAGAAGCTCTTGCGCGTGGACTTCAAGGCGCGCCGTGTCCACGTGGTGGCGGACATCCAGGAAGAGGTCCGCTACACGCTGAAGACGAGCGCGGCCGACGTGGGGCGCGTGTTGGACCGCAAGCTCACGTGGGAGGACTTCCTGCTGTCGTTCCGCCTGCGCCTGAGCCGCAACCCGGACGTGTACGAACCGGTGCTGCACGGCTTCCTGGGCGTGGAGATCGAGGACATGCGCGAGTTCTGCGAGGGCATCCGCTCCACCGAGTCCCAGCGGGAGCGAACGGTGGTGGAGGCCGGTGGGCGGCGCTTCTCCATCCAGCGCTTCTGCCCCCACCAGGGCGCCGACCTGTCCGAGGGCTGGGTGGAGGAGGGGCGCTACCTGGTGTGCCCGCGCCACCGTTGGCAGTTCGACCTGGATGCCGGGGGCGTGTGCACGCAGAACACGTCCACGCTCTGCGCGGAGCTTCTGCCCGAGCGTGAGCAGGAGAAGCCCCAGACGCCGGCGGCGGATCCGCAGCCTCAGCTGTAGTGCCGTGTTCCCTGGGCGCCGCGCGGTTGCCGTGGCGCTCAGGGGAGGCGACGTAAGCGCGGCGCCGGTGACGGCGTGCCCCTGGCGCGCCTCCCGGATGGGCCGTGGGCGTTCGGTGGGCTGGCGCGGAGGGGCCGCACCCTTCAGTGCGGCGGCGTCGAGAGCTGAAGACTCAGCCGAACGTTGTCCGAGCGCAGGCCCACCGGGGCATCCAGCGCGAGCGCCTCTTCGGGCACCTCGCCCGTCCACGCGAGCGTGTCGTCCGCCCAGACGCGGAGGACCTTGCCGTCGAGCTGGGCCCGCAGCGTGTGGGGCTCCCCTGGCGCGGGCGCTTCGAGCCGGACGTGCTGCTCGGGACGCAGGATGGTGTAGCCCCGGTTTCCGCACTCGCGGCTGGTGTGCTGTCCCGGGTTGCGCTTGAAGTTGACGACGATGCCCGGCTTGGGGGCCAGCCGCCACATCGCGTACAGCACGTTGCAGGCATCCACCGCGAAGAGCTTGAGACCCACCTGCTGGCGCTGCTCCCCGGAAGCCAGGGCCACCTGGCGCTCGGTGGGGCCTAGCAGGGTGAAGCGCAGCGCCACGTTGCTCGTCGTGCTTCCAGGCACGATGGCGCGCATGCGCGGCCCGTCGACGAGGAGCTGCTCGCCGGGGCCGGGCTCCAGGCTCCCTTCAGTGACCTTCAGTCGGGACAATGGGACGCGCGTCAGCATGGGCCTGCCTTTCTTCCGGGGAGCCCCTGGGCGGCGCGGCTCATCCCGTTCCTTCGGAGTGAGGCGTGGCGCGACATCGCCATCCCGGCCTTCATTCGCTGGACTGGAGCCGGCGCCCAGCAGCGCGGCCAGGACGCCGCAGCCCACGAGCAGCCGGCGCGGCGTCACGGCGACCGGGCACCCAGGAAGGCCTGAAGCGATTCCACATGGGCACGCAAATAGGCCTGCTCCGCGCGCAGGCGGGTGAGTTCCATCATCAGGTAGCCGCGGAAGCGGCGAACCTCCCGCGTCTGGAGCGCGTCCATGGACTGAAGCTGCGCTTCCAGGTCCGACACCAGGGTGCTCACCTCACGCAGCCGGCCCTCCTCGGTGCGGTGGACGGTGCGCAGCTCGGCGACCAGCTCGTTGATCCGCTGGGGCACGCCCGACACGTCGTCGAGCGTCGCGCGGCGGCGGCCCTCCCTCGCCCGTGCGTTGGCCGAGCCCTGCCACAGGTGGCCCAGATTGTAGGACAGCGTGAGCTGCCCGAAGAGGGGCAGGTCCTGGTCGACGTCGATGAGCTCGTCGTACCCGCCGCGCACGCTGACGCGCCAGGCGCGCGAGCGGCGCAGCGCACCGTTATACGACTCGAGCTGGTCATCCGCGGCTCGCAGCTCGTTCAGCACACTCTCCAGCCGCTGACCTTCTTGAATCCGAGGCCGTGCCGCCAGCCGCTCGCGAGCAATCTGGGTGTTGCTAGAGAGCTGACGCAGCCCATCCAGCCGGACCTGCACCGCGTTCAGCTCCTCCAGCGTCACCAGGCCTTGCTTCATGTCGTTGCGAAGCGACGTGAGCAGCGCCTCTGCGTTGGGTAGCTCCTTCTCCAGAACGCGAGCTCGAGCCTCCAGCGCGGCCTGTTCGCCCAGGCCGCTGCCCTGGCGGATGGCGGACTCCAGCACCGTCATCGCCCGCTGACGGCGGCAGTCCGCCTCCGCGCGCTTGTGGATGGCTCGACCGCGGTAGAGGCCCACGAGGTCGTACATCAACCCCGCCGTCACACGCGGGGTCGGATCACCCAGCGGCGTGGTACCAGCGCCGCCGCTGGCTTCGCCCGCGTTGACCACGCCGAAGGCCCCGAACAGCTCGGGCGCCAGTTCGAGCGCGGCCTCCGCGCTGCCCACGCCGCGGACGAAGTCGCAGTAACCGGCGGCCCGGTCCTCGCTGGACGGCGACGTGAGTTCTCCCGCGGGAGGAGGCGCCGGCTGGGCCAGCGCCAGGCGCGCGGCGAGTGACAGCAATGCGCCACAAGTGACGGTCATCCGCATGGTCGAGTGTCTCCGGCTCAGAGGCCGTCTCCAGTCAAAGGGTGGTGGGACTCACAGCAGCAGCGGCGGCCGGCCCAGGTGGAGCAGGTCTTCCCGGGCGGAAGGCGCGTCCGTCAGTTGGACCTCCACCATGACGCCGCGGAGCATGTACTGGCGGATGGGGTGCTTGAGGGACACCTCGCCCTCGAGCACGCGCCCGATGACGCCCACCTCGTGGCACCAGAAGACCTTGGCCGCGCACGAGTACAGCGGCGTGCCCTGCTCGGCGTTCGGGATGTTCTCGTACGGGACGAATGCGACGGTGAGGTCCCGCTCGATAGCCTTGAGGTACGGAGACGCACGCAGCGACGCAATCAGCGTGTCGTAGCGCAGGGCCACCTCGTCCAGGGCGGCGAGGTCCGTCTGGAGGCTCTTCAGCGTCGCCTCCGCGCGAGCCTGCTCCAGGACGGAGTGCGTGTACTCGCGCTCCAGCAGCAGCACGTCGGACGTCATGCCCTGGGGCGTCTCGTTCTTGCCCATCCCGGACTGCACCGCCGAGAGGCCGGCAATCTCCCGCTGGAGCGAATCCAGCCGCGTCTCAAGGTCCGCTGAGGACTGCGCCAGTGACAGGTTGCTCTGCGCCAGCTGCGCCAGGTGGTGGTTGATGGTGAGCTTCTCCTCCTGTTCCATCAGGCGCGCGTCGTACAGCGCGTCGGTGCGCGTGCGCGCCAGTCCGGCGAAGGCACGGTTGGACTGGAGAATCTCCGCCCGGGCGTTGCTGTACTCGCGGCGCAGCAACGACAGCCGCTGTGCCACCCGGTCCTTGGCGTCGCGCTCGCCACGCAGGGCGACGAGGAAGCGCTGCTGGAACGCGCGCTCCGCGGCGACGGTGCGCTCGGCGTCGGAGATGCGGTTCTCCACCGACCGCCGGTCCGACAACACGTGGTCGCGCGCGGACGTCTGTGCGGCCACCTGCGTGTTGAGCGTGAGAATCTGCGGGTCCGTCGGCGAGATGACCGTGGGGGTCACCCAGCTGCGGCTCACCAGGAAGAAGCCCTGAACGGACAGGAAGGACACCAGCCCGAGCATGATGAGCGCGAGCAGCAGGGAACCGATGAACTTGTAGGCAGAGACGGCGATGCTGTTGACGCGATTGGCGACGCGTTGGTTCATGGCGTAGTGCCCTCACCAGCATGGGTGGGAGGAAAGCGGCCCCCGGAGTCGACCGGCGACGTCTCGGGAGCGGCGCTGGCGCTGCCCCGCGTCTCCCAGCTCCCCGAGTCCAGCGTCAGCAGTGCCAGCGGTGTGAAGAGCGCGTACGTCACCGGCATCAGCAGGGCCATGGGCAGGAAGCTGGCGCCGTGGACTCGCCGGTCCGCGGGGAGGTGTCGGGTTTCGACTCGATAGATGACCCCGAGCAAGCCGATGACCAGGAAGTGGAAGGCGAGGATGTCCCAGAACTCGCCGGTCAGGACGTTGTGCACGATGACCAGTGGGTAGGAGAGGAGCAGCGCGAGCTGTGACACGTAGTGGACCGCGACGACCGGGTGGAGCCGCCAGGCGTGTGACAGGCCGCCCAGCAGGTCCACCAGGTTGGAGCGGCGCCACCGGAGCTGCTGGGAGAAGTACCCGGCCAGCGTCGACGGTGCGGCGGTGAAGCAAAAGGCGTCCAGCGTGTAGACCGTCTCGTAGTCGTGCTTGACGATCTGGCGCGTGAGGAACCGGTCCTCGCCGTACTTGATGGGGATGCCCGCGATGGCGCGCGCCTCGAGGATGGGCTCCAGCTCCAGCAGCACGTGGCGGCGGTAAGCGGTAAGGCAGCCCGACAGGCACATCACCTGGCGGAAGCTGCGCTCCAGGTCCTTGAGCCACTCCTGGGCGAAGTGGAACTTGATTTCAATCATCCGCGTCATCCAGTTCTGATGACGGTTCGTCACGTAGGTTCGGCCGCCCACCGCGGCGATGCGCGGGCTGACGAAGCGGCGCACCAGCTGGCGGACTGCGGCCTTGTCGACGATGACGTCCGAGTCCACCGACACGATGATTTCCGCGTCTGTGGCGGCCTTCACCGCGCGGTTGATGCCCTTGCGCTTGCCCATGTTCTCCGGGTTGCGCATGACGATGACGTTGGGATTTCCCTCCGCCGCCTTCAGTGCCCAGGCGTAGCTGTCGTCCTTGGAGCAGTCATCCACCACCACGATTTGCAGCAGGTGGCTGGGATAGTCCTGCTCCAGAAGACTTCGAACGCCGTGGTAGATGCCTTCGCCTTCGTTGAACAGTGGGATGACGATGGCGACGCGCGGCAGGTAGGTGTCGTCGACTCTGTCGAACTTCCGCCCTTTCAGGCGCCGTAGCAATGGCCCGAGGACATAGCGGTTCATCAGAACCACCATGAAGAGTAACTGAATTGGAAAGAGCTCCATCCGTCCCTGCCCCCCATCACGCCACGAGCTGCCCTCGTCGTGACCCTACCCGCCGCCGCGAACCCCAACACGAGCGAGCGAAAGGTTGGCGGGGGCAACGGTGTGTGCCATCTGCCTCAAGGGTCAGAGACAGTGGCCATCAGTGGCCATGCCACGCAGAAGCACGCAGGAGCGAACAGGTGGCGGTGGTAGAAAGGGGGCATGCCGACAGACTTCCAGCCCCTCGCGCTGCGTCCAGATGAGGTCCATGTATGGATTGTCGAGCCCGAGCGCATCGACGACCGGCGCCTCCTGGATGCCTACTGGGGGCTACTGGACGCGAAGGAGCGCGACAAGCAGCAGCGCTTCCGCTTCGAGCGGCACCAGCGCCAGTACCTGGTGAGCCATGCGCTGGTGCGGCTGACGCTGTCGCGCTACGCGCCGGTGGCGCCGGAGGCCTGGGCCTTCGACACCAACACGTACGGCCGGCCGGTGGTGCGGGGGGAGTGGGGCCCGAAGCTGCGCTTCAACCTGTCCCATACGGACGGCATGGCGCTGGTGGCGGTGGGCTGGGACGCGGAGCTGGGCGCGGACGTGGAGGACGCGCAGCGGAAGGGGGAGACGGTGGAGATCGCCGACCACTACTTCGCCGCCTCGGAAGTGGCGGCGCTGAAGGCCCTGCCGGCGGAGCGGCACCGGGAGCGCTTCTTCGAGTACTGGACGCTGAAGGAGTCCTACATCAAGGCGCGTGGCGCGGGGCTGTCACTGCCGTTGGACCAGTTCGCGTTCCACCTGGAGCAGGGACAGGCGCCGCGCATCTCCTTCGACCCGCGGATGCAAGACGTGCCGGAGGCGTGGCAGTTCGTTCAGTTGCGCCCGTCGGAGCGGCACCAGGCGGCGGTGGCGGTGAACCGGCCCCGTGGGCAGCCGCTGACGGTGCGCTGGCAATTCACGGTGCCGCTGGCCGGGGACACGCCGCCCCGGTTCCAGGCGGCGTAGACGACGGGCTCAGGGCGCGCGGCCCATCCACCGGTTCAGGTCCTCGCTGATGTGCGCGAGGAGGGCGTCCCGCTGCGACTTGATGAAGAAGTGGCCGCCAGGGAAGAGGCGGACGCGGACGTCCTCGCTCCGCGTCTCGTCGCGCCAGCGCTCCAGGTTCGCGGTGGGGACGTGCTTGTCCTCGGGCGAGCCGACGACGGAGATGGGGACCTCCAGCTTCGCGGGCTGGGGGCCGTCCTCCGTGAAGGCGATGCCAAAGTCGGCGCGCAGCATGGGCAGCACCAGCTCCAGCAGCTCGCGGTGCTGGAAGATCTCCTCGGGCGTGCCGTCGTAGCGCCGCAGCTGCGCGATGAACTCCGGTTCGGGCAGGTGGTGGATGGGCTCGCGGGTGTTGACGGACGGCGGCCCGGCGGCCCCCAGGAACAGGCCCACGGGGCGCGGGCCATTGCGGGCCTGGAGGCGCCTGGCGAGCTCCAGGGAGATGCGAGCGCCCATGCTGTAGCCGAAGAAGGCGAAGGGCCGGTCCAGCAGCGGCGCGATGGCGGGCAGCAGCGCGTCCACCAGGGCAGGCAGGCTGCCAATGGGCTTCTCGGACAGGCGGCGCTCGCGCCCGGGGAGCTGGACGGGGCACAGCTCCACACCCGCCGGCAGGCCCTGGCTCCACTGGTTGTAGATGGCCACGCTGCCACCGGCGTACGGCAGGCAGAACAGCCGCAGCCGCGGGTCCGTCAACGGCTTCCGGGTGGGGAACCAGCGGTCGGGGGCATGAGGGCTCGAGTTGGACGCGCTTTGCATGACGTGAAGGCTCTGTCGCATGGCCACGGAAAACGGGTCAAGTCCCGGAGGCCGCGTGGCGTGTTAGCGTTTCGGGGACGCGCAGGGGCGTCATTCTGGGGTCACCATGGGGCGTTCCGCGGGCTTCATACTCTGGCTGACAGGTCTGTCAGGCGCGGGCAAGAGCACCTTGTCCCGTGCCCTGTGCGCGCACCTGGCCTCGTCGATGCCCGTGGAGGTGCTGGACGGGGATGAGGTGCGCACCTGGCTGTCCCGCGGACTGGGCTTCACCCGCGAGGACCGCGAGGAGAACGTGCGCCGCATCGGTCATGTGGCCCGGCTGCTGGCGAAGCACGGGGTGGGCGTCATCGCCGCGGCCATCTCGCCCTATGCGAGCTCGCGCGCCGAGGTGCGCCGGCTGGCCGAGGAGGCGGGCATCCCCTTCGTGGAGATCTTTGTCCAGGCGCCTCTGGATGTGCTCATCGCCCGGGACGTGAAGGGGCTCTACAAGAAGGCGCTGGCCGGCGAGCTGGCGCACTTCACCGGCGTGTCGGACCCCTATGAGGCGCCTGACGCGCCCGACGTCACCGTCCGCTCGGATGTGGACACCGTGGAGGCGGGCCTGTGGCGCGTGTTGGAGACGCTGCGAAAGCGGGGCCTGCTCGACGCCGCCGCGGCGGCGTGAAGCGCGTCCCCGAGGTGGCGGAATCTCCGCGCACCTCGGGGGAGCGGAGGCGCGGACTCAGGCGAGGATGCGCTCCATCTTCACGTAGGGGCGCTCGGCCTGGATGCCCTTCGTGCGGCAGTGCTCCAGGAACTTGTTCGACTCGACAATCTGCGGGGCCTTGTCGTCGTAGACGAGGATCATCACGTGGCGCAGCCACGGCTCCTGGCCCATGGCGTAGACGTAGACCTCCTTGGGCGACAGGTAGTTGGTGATTTCGATGGCGCGAGCGCTGTCGGAGCCGTTGAGCCGGCGGGCCTGGTCCATCTTCCGGGGCAGGGGATTGCACAGCAGCGGGCCGTACATCCAGCTCATCGGGCCGCCTTCGCACTCCATGCCGAGGAACAGCACGTCGATGGTGCCGACGATGTCGCGCAGGTGCTGGTACATGCGCGGCTCGATGGCGTTGGAGTCCGCGGCCATCAGCATGGACTTGCCGCCCAGGCGCACCAGGTGCGCCGTCTTGGCCTGGATGGCCAGGTCGCTGTGCTCGCCCAGGAAGGGCAGGCCAGTGATGGAGCCGCCCGGCACGGGAATCTCCTGGAGGTCGTCAATCTCCACCACGTTCTTGAAGCCGTTGTGGTGGAGCATCAGCCGCAGCGACGGGTCCGCCAGCGAGTTGCCGTTGTTGCGCGGGACGATGATGCAGCCCACCCGGTGCCGCAGCTGGATGAGCGTCTCCATCATCAGGTGGTCTGCGTGGCCATGCGTGAGGACCACGTAGTCGATGCGCTCGGGCAGGTCGGAGTGGGTGAAGCGGGGGAGGTCCGTGGGGAACTCGTAGCTGATGACGGGGTCGGTGAGGATGCTGACCTCCTTCGTCTCCAGCAGCACGCAGGCGTGGCCGAAGTAGCGCACGCGCACGCCCTCACCGGTGTAGCGCTCCGTGCGGCGGGGCTCGACGTCGGTGAAGAGCGCGGCGAAGGCGTCCGCGGCGGAGGCGGGCACGCCGAGCATCTCCGCGACCTGTCCGGGCGAGCCCGGCGTGTGGCGCATTCGGAAGAGGGCGTCCAGGCCTTCGTGCTTGTAGGGGACGCGCAGCCACAGGGGCGTGTCCTCCTCCAGGCGGGGTGTGCTGAAGATGTAGGGCCGCCAGTCGCCGTCCACCTGCATGAGCGTCACGCTCTGCGAGGACTCCTTGTGGAAGGGGCTGCGGTACAGGAGCGGCTCGATGTACCGCGCGCTGGCGCGGTTGCTGAGGTCATACGTGAGCTCCACGTAGCCGCGGAGGATGTCGGGCACCTTGGCGTAGAGACCCTCCAGGGAGCCGCCGTTGTTGGGCGCCATGAGCTGCTCCAGCTCGGCCACCGCCTTGGTGTACGCGAGCATGTTGGCCTGCTCCTTCTGCGTCCGCTCCAGGAGCTCCTTCACGCGCGGGGCCTTCGCCGCCGGGTGGTTGATGAACGGGCCGCCCATCAGCATCGGGTTCTTCAGGGCCGCCACGTGCACGTCCGGGTTCGCCACGAAGGACTGCATCAGCTTCTGGTGCAGGTTCGTCACGAACAGCGGGGCGGTCGCCGGAGACAGCAGGTACCACCACGCGTACCACTGATTGTAGAGCGGCTCGATGGCGACGTTCGGCTTGAGGTACATGGGACGGTCCAGCATGGCGGTCTCCTCCGAGCGAGGTCCGGAAAACGTCGGGAAATTGGCAAACTTGGAGCCCGTAGATACACGGATTCGAAGGGTGATGCACGAGGCCAACACGGCGCATCTTTTGCGTTAGCTCAACCATGCGAGCATCCGGGCGTATCCCTTTCATCGTGCAACTCAAGCAAGGAGCGTCCCAATGAAGGCAGCTTGGAATGTTGTGCTGACCCTGATGGTGGGAGTGGCCGTGGGCTGTGGCGTTGGCGCCATGGATTCGGAGGACGCGCAGGATGAGGCGCTCGCCACGACGGAAGCCACGCTCGCGGTTTGTGGAGACGGTGTCTGCGAAATCGGCGAGCGGCTGAGCTGTCCCCTGGATTGCCCACGTGGCGAGTTCTGTGGAAACGGCGCGTGCTGTCCTGGGGAGACGGCCCGGACCTGTCCCGAGGACTGCACGCAGGGTGACCCAGGGCGTTACTGCTACCGGGCGCACTGAGTCCCTTACAGGGCCTCCACGGGCGCGCGAGCAACGGGTTCCCGTTGCCCGCGCGCCGTTCCGCCGTGTCAGGTCGTGCGGGGCGTTTTCGCTACATCGCGAAGCAGCCGTAGACCTTCTCGTAGTAGGAGGTCTTCGTGCCGTTGAGGACCGTCTCCGGCGTGCTGCAGCCGCAGAGGAGTTCACCGACCTTGGTGACCTTCGCGGGTTCCGCGTAGTACGTGATGACGTAGTCCCGGCCGGTGATGTCACGACAGGGGATCGCCTGGGCCTCCGTTTCGAGCCCGGTGGCGGCCTCCTCTTCGATGCCGCCACAGCCCGTCATCAGCCCTACTGCCAGCAGACCCACCATGATGCCCGTACGCATGAATTCCCCTTTTGTGAGAAGGTGATGCGTTCTCAGGATAGCTAGAGAACGCGTCAATGGCACCTGGGGGCTGCAGACTGTCGGAATGCGAACGGGCCCGCTCGGTCTGTCGACGAGGCGTCCACGCCGGAAGAGTACCGCTCCGTGGCGGATGCCCTTCATTGTGAGGTCCTCGGGCTATGTCTGGATGGTGTTCGTGACATTGATGGGCAGTAGGAGATTGAAGAGCACTGTCTCCAGCACGTGATTGCTGTCAGGGTTCAGCGCCATGTAGCGGGCAATGTCTCGGGTCTGCCGCAAGGCGACGACGCGGTCGAGGGCGACGGCCGAGCGCACTCAAGTCAGGGAACCAGGAGCGTTCAGCGTGCTCCTGCAATCTTCGTCAGCCAGGTTTTCGAGGCCCCGTGGGAAGTGCTGAACCGAAGTCCGTCATGCCAGATGACCGAAATGCCTAGGGCTGCCAGGAGGCGTTCGCGCTTGTTGCTGAGTCGGCGGTTCACAACGAGGCAGAGTTCGCCCTCTTTCGCTCCATGCACATGGCGGTACTCGAATAGCTGGGCAAGGGCGGCCCGCGTTTGGTGTATCTCGTGGCGGCCCATCGTCTTGGCTTCGAAAATGACGCGTGGTCCACCCCCAGGACTGTGGGCCCACAGATCAATAGCTCCAGGAATCTCGTTGATATGCGTCCAGCCATTCTTCTGCAGCAGCGCGTGTAGTTCGACGAGAAGGTCATGGTGGGCTTTCATTGCCTTCTCTTTCAGGACAAGCGTCTCGTCTGGCTCTGCGTGCTGTTCTCGGGGGGGACGCGGAAGCAGTCGATGGCGACGCCCCTGGCGCCGACGTACGAGTCGCCCTGGGATCGACTCACGGCAGCAGCCCTGGCCTACGCTGACGCCAGCGACGACGAGGACGAGTTCGCCAAGGCCCGTGACAGGCTGCGGAAGGCGGCCGTGGCCTATGCGCGCACGGCGCCGATGGCACCCGCGCCGCCCACGCCATCTGCACCTCGGGTGCGCAACGTGCGCACGCCGGGGCAGCTTGAGCTGTGGACAGGCGAGGCGGAGCGGCAGTAGGTCCGCCACCGCCTGGCCCCCGCATTTATCGGAGAGCAGGCCAAAGGCATGGCGGCCGTTGGCTGCTCAGGCTTAGCAGCACCAGCAACTCGTCTCGTTACGGCAACAGCCGGCCGTGCAGTAGCAGTCCTGCGACCCGTTTCCGGATGAGCAACTCCTCCCGGGCGGCGGGGGCGGTGGGCGCGCCGAAGCCGAGCCTCCAGAGGCATCGACGGAAGGGTTGGCGGCCATCGACAGCAACTCTTCGCCTTCCGGTGAGTCTGGCGCGAAGGTCTCAGCGGCGTCTTCACCTGCGACAAAGCGGTCGATGGGTGTGCCGTCATTGAGGGACGCATTCCCGCAGCCGACCATCACGGCAAACGCCACCGACAACAGCAGTGTGCGACCGATACTCATATTCCCCTCCCGAGTTGAGCGCGGATGAGTCCGGGCCAATCCACGAGTCTTGTCCGCACTTAACGGTGAAACGTCATGGCGCCCGGCCCTTGGTGGAATTCGCGCTCGTACTTCGGGGAGGGGTGGGCGCAGTGGATGCCGAATGTGCCGGTAGAGGCCATTCCTGGGCGGTGGTAATGCGCGGACGCCGTCCATACTGCCCGTGAAACTCCTTCTCAACCAGGGCGTCGCCACCGCGTCCGCTACGGCGAGCAGCCATCCGTTTTCACGGTAGGCGATGAGCACCTCCCGGCTGCCTCGGCGCGGTCCGAAGCTGAAGTCGGGAATGGCGTGGACGAGGGGGACCTGGGTGGTGGGTATCATGCCCAGGGCTTTCATCGCGCGGCGGAGAAGAGAGGCCATGGCCCCGAGAAGGGGGCCTCTACTCACTTCGGGCTGACGCGCTGGAGCAGTTCTACTGCTGTTGCCTGGGGTAGGGGTTCAGCTTGGTCAACGGAATATCCGCTGGGCTGCGGTGAGAAGATAGTGCTTGCTGCTTGTGCCAGAATCGCATCCTTCACTTTGGATTCTGTCGCCGATGATGCAAAAACATCGAATGTGCTCAATGCGATTGAGCGGTGCTTGTTGACAATGTAGTTGTGGCGACTGGTTCGGTAATTTCTGGCGCACAGTGAGAGCGCACAGAGTGAGATGGATAGCGTGAGGAATCTGGGGACATATGCAAATATGGTGAGCGGTAGCGAATTGTGAACAAGGGCGCTCGGCGGGTTGAGGCTTGCATGTATGGCTATGGCTGTCGCGAGCAATGCGGATGCGACGACTCCATAGAGCCAGAGTTGGGCATACTTCTGGTGCTCGGTTGCTTCGCGTGCGAAGTGTTCAGACTGTTTTGAGATAATTGTGTCTACGGAGTATTTTCGTAGATTATTGGCGATTGTTTCGCACTCATCCCTAGAAATGATCTCAGAATTGCCTCAAGAGGATGAGGATGCAGCCGAGGTGGAGAAAGCCGAGGAAGTTCTCCACCTTCACTTCATAGCGGGTGACGAGACGCCGGAAGTTCTGGAGCCAGGCGAAAAGCCGCTCCATCTTCCAGCGTCGGCGGTATCGACGTAGCTCGCGCCCATCCTGCGTCTTCGTCTTGCGTCCTCGACGGTGCGGGGCAATCAGCTTCACTCCCCGCTGATGCCACAATCGCTCGTCGAGCTTGTCAGCGTCATAGGCTTTGTCGCCGATGAGCCGCTCGGGAAGTTCGTCGATGAGGCTCTCGTCGAGGGTGGCTTCGAGGAGCTTGGTTTCGTGGGGAGAAGCGCTTGCCGCGCCAATGGCGAGAGGAAGACCAGCGCCGTCTGCAGCTGCCATGACCTTCGTCCCTTTGCCCCGCTTCGTTTTCCCGACGCAGGACCTCCCTTTTTCGCCGAGGCGAAGTACGCGTCGACGAAGCCTTCCTCCAGGTCGAATCCTCCGCGCTCTTTGAGGTCCAGGGCCAAGGCTCGCAGGGCGGCGCGGAAAGTACCGTCCCTTACCCAGCCCTGAAACCGGAGGTGGACCGTTTTGTAGGGCGGATACTTCTCCCGCGGCAGCTCGCTCCATTGGGCCCCGGTGCGCAGAATCCACAGGATCCCGTCCCACAGCGCCCGTGAGGGCGTGGGCGTTCGCCCAGGCCGGTCCTTCCGCTTCAGCTTCCGCGCGGGGAGTAGCGGCTCAATCAGGCTCCACTGTTCATCAGTCAAGTCCACCGCTCAGCTTCGAACATGGCCATCCCCTCTATGTCGATCAGCGGCCCGGCCACCGCTCTCATGCCTGCTCGCTCAATTTCGAGACCGGCTCTACTCCTGCACCGCGAGGATGCGCCAGGCGTTCACGTCAACCGCATAGGTGGCGCCTCCCTCCAGGGTGGGCGCCGTGCCGATGCCGCACTTTTTCGGGTTTGGGATGATGCTGACGAGCACAACCCCGGGGGAGGCCGGCGCTGTTGCGACCTCGTAGGACTCGCGGCGATTGAGGCACTCATAGAGCGGTGTGGCGCCCTTAGGCAGCTTCCGGTCCCAGGGAAGGTAGTCCTCCATGGCGAGTTGGATGGCGCGCAGGGTGGTGCCGCTGATGACTTGCAGCCCCTCGGTTGGCATCGCGAGCGGGATTGCGAAGGCGGCAGCCTCTTCCGGCGGCGCATGCACCGGGCGCGGCGGCCGTTGGAACAGGGCGCATGCGGGCAGCACGCAAAGAAGGGGGAGCAGAACGCGCTTCATGGGGCCTCCGTGCGGGCCACGATTTCGGATGTGCATCGACACGCTCAGTCCTCAGTCATCCACCGCAGTGACGAGCCCGAGAGCCTTGTTCTCGTGCTTGATGATGCCCACCAGCTTCCAGTGCTTGCGTTGTCGGAGGTAGACCTCTCCGGGTTGCTCGCTGCCGAGATTCGGCACGAGCTTGGTGATGGTGCAGGCGCGGTCGAACTGGATGCGGATGGTCCAGATTTGCGTCTCGGCAAGCCGGTCCACGAGCGACAGTGACGAGGGAGCCCACGGGTGGCTGTGGAAGTCCCCGAGCACTATCGTTCGCCCTCTCGGGTCGGCGACGTAGCGAGGTGGGATGCACTTCTTCCTCTTCGAGGGGCCAACCGGTTCGGGCTCGCCCAGAGGTGAGGGCATGCTGGCGTGGTAGATGCCGTCTCCCAGTGAGTAGATGGCGCCGCAGTACTCCTGCCCATAGTCGCGCGCCATCGCGCGCGGCAGCTCGATGACGGCAGGGCAGAGTTGGTCGACGACCTCGTCCACGTCGGAAGACGGGGTGATGGCTTCCCAGGGGCCTCGCACGTGGACGTGGGGGCCCGAACGCCAATAGTCCCGCGTGCCACTCGGTTCAGGCGCCCCGGCGCAGCCGATGGCCATGCCGAGCGCTGCGACGCGTCCCAGCCGAGCTGCTGTCATGGACCCCTCCCGTCCGAAATCAGGAATTGGAGTCCATATATGCAAGCCTCTAAGTCATGACAATTCGGTTTCGCTGCTTTGGGAGGGTTTGCACCAACGAGGCACGAGGCCGGGCCGGTACACCGCGGCACTGATGCCCGCGCGGGAAGAAGGGGCATCCCTCTCGCGCGGGTGGCACCGGACGTCAGCGCAGTAAGAACAGCCCCGCCGGAGCACCATGTCCGGCGGGTGTGATGACGGCAGGCGGCCCGGCGGGTGTGATGACGGCAGGCGGAAAGCCGCGCCTGGTGCCTCCCGCCACCACGACACCTCAGTCGTCGTGCCTGCCCAGGGAGCAGATGTCCCCGCGCTTGACCAGCAACAGGGGCTCGCCGCACCAGCATTTCTCATCGGGGGCATAGGTGCGTGGGGCAGGGGGGCTTCGGGCTCGCCGCGCAGCTTCGAGGCGCGCAGCAGGCCGTTGAGCGCCGTCAACGCGCCGGTGAGCACCTCCGGGGGGATGGAGTCCTCGCCGGCGAGCTGCTCCTGAATGCTCCACTGGCCTTCCTCGAAGGCACGGAGGACAGCCAGGTCCCGCTCCATGCCGTTGAGGCGGCAGGGCATGCATCGCGCGCGTCCTAGGGCAGCGCACACGCACGGCGGCACTTCGCCCTGGCCGAGCGCATCCAGCATCTGGCGGCAGTCCACCTCGTTCAGCACCAGGGAGCGCCCATTGCCAGTGGCCACTTGCAGGGCAGCGTGCAGGACGACGCCCACGGAGGCGGCGCCGGGCCCATGGACGACGCGCAGCTTGGCCTTGGAGTGCCTTTTCGGGGCGCTCACCGGGCACCCTCTGTCGTGCGCGCAGCGTCCTGGGCCGCGGACTCTCGTCCGGCGTCCGCGACGCCGCGGACCTCCGCGAGGGCCTTGTGGAAGGCGTGCAGCAAGGCGAGCCATCCCTCGCCGCGGACGATGCCCGAGCCGCAATCCATCTCCCAGCGCTCGCCCGCCTCATCGAGGTGGCGGAACCCCAAGGTGAACTCGGCCGGCAGGAGGCTCCGGCGGGGCTGGGAGGATGGCGTTAAGCCCCCGCGGCCTTGGGCATCATCAGGCCGCTCAGCGGTACAGCTTGGTGAGTGTTTGGCTTTGGCCTTGCCGCTATGCCACTCCAGCGCCACGGCGCCATCAGCGGGAGCGGCACTGGCTCCATCCTCCGCCCGAATCTCCAGTGGGGACGGGCGGTTAGGATGTGACCCCGACAGGAATCGAACCTGTGGCCTGCGGTTTAGGAAACCGCCGCTCTATCCAACTGAGCTACGGGGTCGTGCTCTCAAGTCACTGCGCTTTCTGGAGGAAGTCCACCAGAAAGGTCCATTCATGCCTCCCAAAGCCGGGGTGCATGCACAACGACGTGCGTTATAGCAGGCGGCCCGGCGCGCGCAACGCGCCAGCATCACCGTTTCGAGCCTTCCGCCCCCTAGGGGCCCTGCCGGGCTCCCTCAGCGTGACGCGGGAACGTCCCGGAACCGGACCATGCGACCCCGCTTTCCGTCCCAGACGTTGAGTCGCAGACAGGCCAGCACGTCCCTGGGGTGCAGGGTGGTGGTGCGGGGATTCTGCAGCTCGGGGATGGCGGCCATGGCCTCCGGCAGCCGGTAGAAGGGGATGCGCGGGTTGAGGTGGTGGACGTGGTGGTAGCCGATGTTGCCGGTGAACCACGCCATGACGGGGCCGCAGGCCAGGTAGCTCGACGCCTCCAGGGCCGCGCTCGCGTGCGTCCAGTCCTGGTCCTCGCGCAGCGCGACGTCCGGGAAGTTGTGCTGGGAGAAGAAGAGGTACGCCCCCAGCGCGTAGCCGATGGACAGCGGCAGCACCATCGCCGTGAGGTACACGCCCAGGCCCCCGAAGTGGAACACCGCCGCGCTGATGGCCACGTGGAGGAGCACGGCGAAGCCCGCGCTCCAGTAGCGCAGTGGGTGCTTCACGAACGGCACGATGCACAGCCCTCCCAGGAACGCGAGCGGGTACGCGAAGACCATCACGAGCGGATGCCGCTCCACCACATAGGCCAGTCGCTCCAACGCCGTGGCCTCACGCCACTGCTGCGCCGTCCAGGTGGTGAACGTCCCCGACGCGGAGGCAGCCAGCCGCGCCGTGTTCGCATGGTGGTGGTTGTGCGACTCGGTCCAGACGCGCGGCGGCGTGAGCAGCAGCACCGCGTGGGTGTGGAACAGGGCCTTCGCGATCCGCGAGCCCGACAGCAGTGAACCGTGCAGGTAGTCGTGGACCAGGATGAACGAGCGGATCATCGCCAGAGCTTGCACCACGCTGCCCACGACGCGCAGGGGCCACCAGGAGGGAAGGGCGGCGAGCGCGATGGCGCCCAGCAGGGCCGCGAAGGTGGTGCCCACTTCCCACCAGCTCCGCCGCGTGTCCTGCGTGGCGAAGGGCCGCGTGCGGGCGATGAGGTTCCGCTCGGCATCTCGGGAGAGTGAGGTGAAGGCGCTGCTGCGGGTCGCGGAGTCCATTCGGAAGTCCAGGGCTGGCACGGCGGCGGCTGCCGTCGATTCGAGTCCCTGGAACCATGCCCGCCCACTGTCATGCGACCGTCATGGGCGGTGCTATTGGCAGACACCCCTCACGGATGTCGCGATGCGTTGGAGGCCGCGCTGCCCCGTCCGGCCCATGGGGCCCGACGGGGCACGGAACGTCACGAGCGATGCTTGTTGGCCCGGAACTCGCTGGCCCACTGCTCGACGATGGATGCCACCTGCTCACGCTCGGAGCGTTGCGAGGTCGGAATCACCGAGCTCTGGGCCAACTGCAGGACCGGCGGGCTGTCGCCACTGGGCGTCGGGACCACGGGGCTGGCGCCCTTCTTGCGGACCCAGACGCGGGGACCCTCGCTGGGGCGCACGGGCTCCGGGGTGACGGCGGTCTCCGGTGCCTCCGAAGAAGACTCGCGGCGCTTCCGGCCCAGGATGACGTCCGGAATGCTGTTCGGCGCGGCGTCTTCCGTCCACGCGTGGTGCAGGCGGCCGGAGGCCACCATGAGGCGCCGCTTCTGGTAGTGGGCCGCGCAGTAGCCCAGGCTGCGCACCGGCCGCTTGCAGCCGATGACGGCGCAGGCCCGGGCTTCCGGAGCGGCTTCTTCCTCGGCGGTGTCGTGGGGCCCCGCATCCAGGGTCGCGAGCGACGATGCCAGGGCGTCCAGGGCCGCGTTCGGCAGCTCACGCCGCGGCTGGCGCCGGAGGCCGCTGGGGGACAGGCTCTCCGCGATGCGCAGAAGCGTGTCCGTCAGCGGCGACAATTGCCCGGCGAGTTCCTCGGCCAGCACGGTGCGGAACGCGCGTTCCAGTGGCGGCAAGGACGAAGCGGGAACGCGAGTGGTTCGCGTGGAGTGATGAGACGGGGCGGAACGAAGGCTACGGGGTCTTGGCATGTGGATGAGTGCCTGTGGTCGCTGCCGGTTGCTTCAGGGGACCGTGGAGCGGACGGCCGTTGCGTTAGCACACCTGTGGCCGACCGCCCAGGACAGCCTGTCAAAGGGCTCGTGAGTGGATGTTTCGCGGCGATAACCCAAGCGGTGCGTCCCCATGTCAACACGGCCCACGTCCATTCAATCCCGAGCCGCGCCCGCACCTTCGAGGTATGTCGGAATCCTACCTGTCGAGTGGTCGGCATGACTTCCGGGGAGTGCGCTTCTTCCTCGGCTGAAGCAGGCTACTGCGGCAGGATGCGCGTGTCGTGCAACTTCACTGAGAGGATTTGCCCGTGCGAAACATCTCGACTGTCGCGGTGTCCGTGGTCGCTGCTGGTTTCCTGGTGGCCTGTGGTGAGGGCGTGGACCTGAATGAAGAAGGTGCGATTCCCCCCACCCCGGAAGCCGCGCAGGAGGCTGTCTCCGCGCCCGCCGAGGTGTCCGCGCAGGCGTGCACGACGCTGTACCGTCCCCGGATCACCACCTACTGGACGTCCTTCCCCATCGAAATCGAGGGGCAGGTGGGCCGGTGCACGACGGCTAGTGACTGTACCGTGACGTGTGTCGGCGAGACGTCGCAGTACGCCATCAACTCCCAGTTCTTCTACTGCACCTATTGCCCCTGACGTGACGTCTCCGCGCTCCACGCCGGAAGCACTCGGCGTGGATGCGCTGGCCTGCCTCTTGGGTCGCAACTGTCCGTCCGCGTGCGCGGCGGCGAGCAGGAAGGGAAGGGCGCGCGCTCCCTTGCGGTGGCCGTCGATGAAGACGGGCGCGCGGGCCGGTGCTTCGTCGCCCTCTCCGAGGTGGGGTTGGCCCAGGACCCGAGCGCTCCAGCCGGGCAGCTTCACCTGCGCCACTCCGTCATGCGACTCCGCTTCCGGCCAGTTCGGCCCCATATCGAACATACGGAGCGGTGCCGGAAACGGGTCTTTGGATTAATGGTTCTCTTAGAATTAGCCGCTAGGGCCCAAGCCGTCTCGGGGCTTGGAACGCGGGAGTCTGGCCGGTACAACGCGCCCCTGGGCCCGCGGGCATGTCGTCCTGGCCCCGGCTGTCATGATCGCGAACCTCCATAACGCCGACATCCCCCAGCCCGTGCTGGACGTTATCGCGCGGCTGCGCGAACTGGGCCACGCCGTCTATCTGGTGGGGGGCTGCGTCCGGGACATGGTGCGCCTGGTCCACCCCAAGGACTTCGACGTGGCCACCAGCGCGCTGCCGCAAGAAGTCCAGGGCGCCTTCCGCAAGGTCATCCCCACGGGCATCCAGCACGGCACCGTCACCGTCCTCCAGAATGGCACGCACGTGGAGGTGACGACGTTCCGCTCGGAGGGGGATTACCTCGACGGCCGCCGGCCCAGCTCGGTGGCCTTCGAGCGCGACATCGTCAAGGACCTGTCCCGGCGCGACTTCACCATCAACGCGATGGCCTACAACCCGCTGGACCGCGAGCTGGTGGACCCGTTCGGCGGACAATCGGACCTCCGGGCGCAGCTCATCCGCTGCGTGGGCTCCGCGCAGGAGCGCTTCTCCGAGGACGGCCTGCGGCCCTTGCGCGCCGTGCGCTTCGCCGCGGTGCTCGGCTTCGCGCTCGATGCCGCCACCCGCGCCGCCATTCCCGCCACGCTCGGCGTCTTCCGCAAGGTCGCGCTGGAGCGGGTGCGTGAGGAACTGGTGAAGCTGCTCCTGTCCCCCCGGGCGGAGAGCGGCCTGCTGTTGCTCGCGGACACCGGGCTTCTGGACGTGTTCCTTCCGGAGCTGGCGCGCGCGGAAGCCTCGGCCGCCGCGTCCGTCCGGGCCGCGGTGCAGGCCTCGCCGCTGGAGGTGGAGGTCCGCGTCGCGGTGCTGCTGGCCGATCTGGTGGACCGAGCCCAGGCGCGCGACATCGGCCTGCGGCTGAAGTTCCCCAACAAGGTGGCGGACCTGGTGGCGTTGCTCGTCGAACACTCGAAGGCGGAGACGCGGGTGGGGGAGCCGGACGCCGCGCTTCGCCGGCTCCTGGCTCGCCTGGGCCCGCCGCAGCTTCCGCTGTGGGCCGCGGTCGTTCGCGCCCGGGTCGGAGTCCGCCAGCCGGACGCGCTCCCAGCGGTGGAGGCGCTCATCGCCCGCGTGGAGGCGCTCGCCGCCGCGAAGCCGCCGTTGACGGCGAAGGACCTGTCGCTGACCGGAGGCGACATCATGGCCGCCCTGGGCGTGGGGCCTTCCCCCATCGTGGGCGAGGCCACCCGGTTCCTCGTCGAGTCCGTCCTGGATGATCCGAGCCTGAACACGGCCGACGCCCTGCGGCAGCGGTTGCAGGCGTGGCAGGCGCAGGCTGCTCGCTGAGCCGGCGGGCTGCGGGAGTGACGGGGGGCGGGAAAGGGCGCCCTCCGTATCCTCCCCGCGTGCGCCCGGACGCGCGGGCGTGTAGGAAGGAGCACCATGCGAGTCGTCGTTGCGATGAGCGGCGGGGTGGATTCCTCGGCCGCGGCTGCCCTGCTCAAGGAGCAGGGCCACGAGGTCATCGGTATCACCCTGCGCGTCTGGTCCTACGAGGGCAAGGCGACGTGTGGGAGCTGCTGCAGCCCGGATGACATCGATGACGCGCGGGCCGTGGCCCAGACGCTGGGGATTCCCTTCTACGTGGCCAACGCGGAGGAGATCTTCCAGGACCGGGTCATCAA
Organism: Myxococcus sp. AB036A; assembly: GCF_006547355.1. Classification (NCBI taxonomy): domain Bacteria; kingdom Pseudomonadati; phylum Myxococcota; class Myxococcia; order Myxococcales; family Myxococcaceae; genus Myxococcus; species Myxococcus sp. AB036A. The sequence continues at coordinate 58,923 of NZ_VHLC01000030.1, forward strand.
CCCCTTCGTCCAGTCATACCTGGGCGGGCGCACGCCCATCCCCTGCGTCGCCTGCAACCGGGACGTGAAGTTCAACTTCCTCCTCAAGCGTGCCCGCGCGCTCGGCGCCCGGCTGGCCACGGGCCACTACGCCCGCGTGGAGGAGGTGGACGGCCGCTTCGTCCTGCGTCGCGCCGTCGATACCGCCAAGGACCAGAGCTACTTTCTCTTCACGCTCGGTCAGGACGAGCTGCGCGACATCCTCTTCCCCGTGGGCGGCATGACGAAGGCGGAGGTCCGCGCCGTCGCGGAGCGGCACGGCCTGGTCACCAGCCAGAAGCCGGAGAGCATGGAGATCTGCTTCGTGCCGGACGGCGACTACGCGGGCTTCGTGGAGAAGGTCGCCGGGCCGCAGCCGGCCGGGGACATCGTGGACACCGAGGGCAACGTGCTCGGTACCCACCAGGGCATCCACCGCTACACCGTGGGCCAGCGCAAGGGGCTCAACCTGGGGGGCGGCGAGATTCGCTACGTCCACCGGCTGGAGCCGGAGACGCAGCGCGTGGTAGTGGGCCCCGCCGAGGGCACCGGCCGTGACAACTTCGGTCTGCTCCAACCCCACTGGGTGGACGGGCCGCCTCCGGCCAGTCAGCCGGTGGAGGTCCGCATCCGGCACCGCCACGCGGGCGCGCAGGGGCGGGTGCATGTCTCGCCGCACGGGCTCGTCTCCGTGAAGCTGGACGCGCCCGCGCGCGCCGTCACCCCCGGGCAGGCCGCGGTGGTCTACGATCAGGACCGCGTGCTCGGCGGCGGTTGGATTGTCTGACCCCGCGTTGCCTCGGAGGGTGCGGCACATGGCGCAGCGCCTCGTGGGATGTCTGCTCGCGGTCGTCACCATCTTCGCGGCCGCTGGCTGCAAGGAGCGCTCGGACAAACCCGTCGCGGGGCTGCTCGCCGCCGGTGCGCCGGTGCTGCGCGCGGAAGGCAAGCAGTGGCGGCCCATCGCCGTCGGCTCGCAGTTGCTGGGGCATGACGAGCTGAAGGCCACCGGCCCCGCGGTGCTGGAGTTCTTCGGCGGTGGCCTGCGCTTCCTGGAGAAGGGCGACACGCTGGAGGTGGGCGAAGCGGACGAGGCGAAGCTCCATGGCGTCAACCTGCCGTCCCGCCACATTGTCGAGGGCAAGCTCCAGGAGGCGCCGCGCCCGCTGCGCATCATCGCCGCGCGCTACACCCAGGTGCAGGTGACGCCCGCGAGCGCCCAGCAGGAAGACCCGTACAGCTCCAACGGCTACTTCGCCGCCTTCTTCACGCCCAACGGGCTGTCGCCCAACAAGGCCCCTGACGAACCGTCGCGGGATGGCCCTCGCAAGCCGTTGCCGCCTCCGCCACACCGTCCCCGCGTGCCCCACATCCACGCAGACAACCTGGGCGAGGGCGGTCTAATGGCCACCGTGGAGGATGGCTTCATCGTGGCGGAGACGGACGACCTGGCCACCGCCGTGCTGCTGGAAGGGGGCGACGTGCCACTGGGCCGCACGGTACGACTGATGGTGCCCGCTGGCGCGGAGGTGGTCCTGCGCACGCAGCAGGGACGCAAGATTGAAGTCGAAGGGCCCGCGGACGTCCGGTTGCGGTGAGGGGACGGGGAGGACGGTTTGTCCTTTGGGGGCCCGCTTCGGTAGAGTCCCCGGTCGCCCAGCGGGAGGTGTGCATGACGCGCAGTGAGCTCATCGAGCGCATCGTGGAGCGTGCCACGCATGTTCCACGGCGTGAGGTGGAAGCCATCGTCCACGCCGTCTTCGAGGAAATGTCCCAGGCCCTGATCGCCGGACGGCGAATCGAGCTGCGGGGCTTCGGCGTCTTCTGTGTCCGCACGCGCCGGGCTCGCACCGGCCGCAACCCCAAGACGGGCCAGCGCGTGTCGGTGCCCGCGCGGCGCACGTTGTCCTTCGCCGCCGGAAAGGACCTGCGCGAGCGGCTCAATGCCCCACCCGCCATGGCGGCTTCCCCCGTTCCAGACACCCCACCCGGGGAGGTGCTGTCGCCGCTGCCGCTCGCCGCGGGGGCCTCGTTCTCCGTGCCCGTCACGGGTTGACGGTGAGGCTTGGAGTCGTTCCGCGAATTTGACCGGCTCAGGGGTGGGGCGTACTTTGCCCTCCATGCCGTCGCTACAGGCCGCAACACGGATTTCGTGTGGCCGTTGCGACCGCGCCCGAGGACTTTCAAGCCATGCGTGATGCTCACCGGATGAAGGAGAAGTTCGACGTCTCTCTGGACAACCGGCAGATCGTCAGCCTGCTCATCGCCGGCATTGTCGTGATGGGCGCTGTCTTCGTGCTGGGGGTCGTCGTTGGCAAGAAGCTCGCGGGCAACGCGGATGCCGTGGCCGCGCCGGACCTGCTCTCCGCGTTGGATGCCAACGCGCAGGCGCTGCAGAACGTGCAGCAGGAGCAGCCGCTCACCTTTCCGGACGAGCTGACCCGCAAGGCCGCTGCCGAGCCGGTGGCCCCGCCGCAGCCCAAGCCCGTGGTCGCCAAGGCTCCGCCGCCGACGGAGAAGCCCGCCGCCGCGAAGCCGCCCGAGCCGAAGCCGGCCGCCGCGCAGCGCGCCGCGCTGGCGCCCACGCCGGACCCGGACACGGGGGAGCTGCCGCCGGAGGAGCCCAAGGCCGAGCCGGAGCGCGTCGTGGTCGCCGAGGCCCCCACCGCTCCGACTCCCGCGAAGGCCGTGCCGGTGTCGGGCAAGGTGGAGGCGTCCGCCGTCCCCACGCGCACCACCACCACGGAGGGTGGCGGTCTGAAGGAGGCCATTGCCCGCGCCACCCAGCGGCCGGCGCAGCCCGCCTCGCCGCCCGCGCAGGCCGTGAAGGGCGGGGCCTTCACGCTCCAGCTCTCGGCGTTCCAGGACAAGCAGGAGGCCGACCGCTTCGCCGCTCGGTTGCGTGATCGGGGCTATGCCCCCTATATCCTGACGGCCGAAGTGGCCGGTAAGGGCACGTGGTACCGCGTCCGCATGGGAAGCTTCGCCTCCCGGGATGCGGCCACCCGGTATCTCTCAGACTTCAAGCGTGAGACTTCGCTCGACGCATTCGTGGCCGGCACGAACTAGAGCGGGATGAGGAAGACGGGAAGCGCCATGACGACGACGAAGCGGGTGGAGAAGCCCTGGGGATACGAACTCATCTGGGCTCACACCGAACGCTACGTGGGCAAGCTGCTGCACGTGAAGCAGGGCCACAAGCTCAGCCTGCAGTTCCACAACCGCAAGGATGAGACCATCCACGTGCAGAGCGGCAAGCTGCTCTTCGTCGTCGACGAGGGCCAGGGGCTCATCGAGAAGGAGATGCTCCCCGGTGAGAGCTACCACATCAAGCCGCTCACCAAGCACCGCATGGTGGCGCTGACCGACTGTGACATCCTCGAGGTCAGCACCCCGGAGCTGGACGACGTGGTCCGGCTCGAGGACGCCTACGGGCGCACTGGCACCAGCAACCCGTAGCCGCTGTCCACCGCGGCGGCCCGCCTATTCGCGGGCCGTGTTGTTCGGGTTGCGGGTCCACTTGTCCACCGTGCCGTCCCCGTCCAGGTCCTCGCCGATGCGATCCACTTGGCCACCTTCCCAGTACTCCCAGTAGTCGATGCGGCCGGTCGCACGCGTGTCGCGCTCCTTGCGCACCAGCTTGCCGCCTTCGTAGTAGGTGAAGCTGTCCGGGCGGCCATCACCATTGGTGTCGCGCTCGCGGCGCGTGTTGACGCCCTTCTCGTGGAAGTAGGTGGCGTCCACGCGCCCGTCGAAGTCCAGGTCCATCGACTCACGCGCCTTGTCGCCGTTGGCGTCGAAGTAGCGCGTCAGGTCCACGCGGCCGTCCCAGTTCAGGTCCAGCTCCTGGCGCACCTTCCGCCCGTCCACCGTGTAGGTCCACACGTCCGGGCGGCCGTCGCCGTTGGCGTCCTGCTGAGCGACTTCCTCGTTGGCCCCGGCTTCCGGGCGGATGGGCTCCCCGGCGTGCCGGCCCCGCGCGGCGCCCGCGCCATCCTGCTCCGCGGACTTGCTACTGGCGCAGCCAGCCAGGGCCCACGAGGTCATGAGGCCCAGGAAAATCAACTGCTTGTAGCGTGGCATCGAGAACTCCCAGTGTCTGGGGGCCGCCTGGCGACGTCATTCGCACGAGATGCTTTCGCGCGACACGTCATTTCATATATTTTCACATATCGCCATGGCCCGAAAGAAAGTCAGCACCACCATCTACATCACCCCGGAGCAGAACGAGCTCCTCAAGGCGCTGAACCAGAAGACGAAGGTGCCCGTGGCCGAGTACATCCGCCAGGGCATCGACCTGGTCCTGGAGAAGTACAAGGCGCAGTTGCCGGGGCAGTCGACGTTCGACGAGCTGTGAGAGAGAGGCGTGACGTGAAGAGCATGCGTGGGAAGCGGGTAGCGGTCCTGGGCGGCGCCGGCTTCGTCGGGTCGCACCTGTGTGAGCGTCTTCTGGATGACGGCGCGGCGGCGGTCATCGCCGTGGACAACCTCATCACTGGCAACGAAGAGAACCTGCGCACGCTGAACGGGCGGCCGGGCTTCTCCTTCGTCAAGGCGGACATCACCGAGCGCATCCCGGTGGAAGGGCCGCTGGACTACGTCTTCAACATGGCCTCGCCGGCCTCGCCCATCGACTATGCGCAGCTCCCGCTGGAAACGCTGCGCGTGGGCTCCATTGGCACGGAGAACGGGCTGAAGCTGGCGGAGGCGAACAAGGCGGTGTTCCTGATGGCCTCCACGTCGGAGGTATACGGGGATCCGCTGGTGCACCCGCAGCGCGAGGACTACTGGGGCAACGTGAATCCCATTGGCCCCCGGTCCGTGTACGACGAGGCCAAGCGCTATTCGGAGGCCATCACCGCGGCCTACGGGCGCACCAAGGGCGTGCAGGTCCGCATCGTCCGCATCTTCAACACCTACGGTCCGCGCATGCGCCTCAATGACGGCCGCGTGGTGCCGGCCTTCGTGGGCCAGGCCCTCAAGGGAGAGGACTTCACCGTCTTCGGGGACGGCAGCCAGACGCGCTCGTTCTGTTACGTGAAGGACCTGGTGGACGGGCTGGTCCGGCTGATGCTGTCGGATGAGCCGAACCCGGTGAACATCGGCAACCCCCGGGAGATGACCATCCGTCAGTTCGCGGAGGCCGTGCGCGCGGCGGCGGGCGGGGGCGGGAGCATCATCGAGAAGCCGCTGCCCAAGGATGATCCGAAGCAGCGTCAGCCGGACATCACCCGGGCTCGGACGCTGCTGGGCTGGGAGCCGAAGGTGCCGCTGGAAGAGGGTCTTCGGGAGACCATTGCCTGGTTCCGAGAGGTTGCCGGCACGAAGCCCCCGGCATAGTTTGCCGGCGCGAAGATCCTGCATGGCCTGCAGGCGGGAGGTTGCGTGAAGGTCCTGGTGACAGGTGGCGCGGGCTTCATTGGCTCGCATGTGTGCGATGAGTTCCTGCGCGGTGGTCACGACGTCATCGCGTTGGATGACCTGTCCGGCGGCAAGCGGGAGAACCTGGACCCGCGTGTGCGCCTGGCGGTCCACGACATCCGCAGCCGCGAGGCGTCGGAGCTCATCAAGTCCGAGAAGCCCGACGTGCTCTGCCACCTGGCGGCGCAGATGGACGTGCGCCGCAGCGTGGACGACCCGAGCTTCGACGCGGACGTGAACATCCGCGGCATGCTCAACCTGCTGGAGGCCGCCCGCGTCTCCGGGGTGAAGAAGGTCATCTTCAGCTCCACCGGCGGCGCCATCTACGGCGAGCAGGACGTGTTCCCCGCGCCGGAGAGCCACCCCACGCGGCCCATTTCGCCGTACGGGGTCTCCAAGGCGTCCGGTGAGCTGTACCTGGGCTACTACCGGGCGCAGTACGGCCTGCCCTACGTGGCCCTCCGCTACGCCAACGTCTACGGCCCGCGGCAGAACCCGCACGGCGAGGCCGGCGTGGTGGCCATCTTCAGCCAGCGGCTGATCGCCGGTCAGGGCTGCACCATCTTCGGCGAGGGCAAGCAGACCCGCGACTTCGTCTTTGGTCCGGACGTGGCCCGCGCCAACCGGCTCGCCTTCGAGAACGACTACGTGGGCGCCATCAACATCGGCACGGGCGTGGAGACGGACATCAACCGCCTCTACGCGCTGCTGGCCGAGGCGGCGGGCTCCAGCGCCTCCGTCGCCCACGCGCCCGGCAAGCCGGGGGAGCAGATGCGCTCCTGCGTGGACAACGCGCTGGCCAAGAAGGTGCTTGGCTGGGAGCCGAGCGTCGACGTGCGCGAGGGCCTGCGCCGCACCCTTGAGTACTTCCGTCAGAAGGCCGGCGCGCCCGCTCGCGCGCACGGCTGAGCGGCGTCCAGCACCCCCGCTGGCGGCCGAGGCGGGGGAGGGCGGTACCCCTTCCCACGGACGTACCCGGGCCGGCCCTGAGGGCCGGGGACCGGGCGTGCCGGGAGGGGGCTCAGGGCCTGTCCCAGGGGAGTTCGCCCGGGACGGGTGCTGATGACTGGGGAACAAACAAGCTCCCCCGGTGGGTTGCTCATCGGGCGTACGCGTGCGCGTAGATTTTCGCGCGATTCCCTGTTACGCACGCCCGCTTCTTCCGACGAGCGCCCTGAACATGCCGGCTGAAAACGCGCATATCCGCAACTTCTGCATCATCGCCCATATCGACCATGGAAAGTCGACGCTGGCGGATCGTCTCCTCGACAAGACGGGGACTCTGACCAAGCGCGAGGCGCAAGCCCAGTTCCTCGACAACATGGCCATCGAGCGCGAACGGGGCATCACCATCAAGGCCCAGTCCGTGCGGATGAACTACACCGCGAAGGACGGCAAGCAGTACGTCCTCAACCTCATCGACACGCCGGGACACGTCGACTTCGCCTATGAGGTCAGCCGCAGCCTGGCCGCGTGCGAAGGCGCGCTCCTGGTCGTGGATGCGACGCAGGGCGTGGAGGCCCAGACGCTGTCCAACGTCTACATGGCGCTGGACCACAACCTGGAAATCATCCCGGTCATCAACAAGATCGACCTGCCGAGCGCGGACGTGGATCGCACGCGCGCGGAGATTGAAGACGTCATCGGCATCGATGCGTCCGTCGCCGTGCCGTGCTCCGCCAAGGAGGGCATCGGCATCCAGGACATCCTGGAGTCCGTCGTGCAAAACGTGCCGCCTCCGAGCGGCTCCGCGGACGCGCCGCTCAAGGCGCTGATTTTCGACTCCTGGTACGACAACTACCGGGGCGTGGTGACGCTGGTGCGCGTGCTGGAAGGCACGCTCAAGCTGAAGCAGAAGATCAAGCTGTTCAGCAACAACAAGGTCTTCGAGGTCCAGGAGCTGGGCGTGTTCAGCCCGTTCTCCCGCCCGGTGCCGCAGCTCATCGCGGGCGAGGTGGGCGTGCTCGTGGCCAACGTGAAGGAGCTGCAGGACGCCAAGGTCGGTGACACCGTCACCGAGGAGTCGCGTCCCACGGAGGAGCCGTTCCCGGGCTTCCAGGAAGTGAAGCCCATGGTGTTCTCCGGCATCTTCCCGGTGGACTCCGCGGACTACGAAAACCTGCGCGACGCGCTGGCGAAGCTGGTGCTCAACGATTCGGCGTTCACCTATGAGCCGGAGTCGTCCACCGCGCTGGGTTTCGGCTTCCGCTGCGGCTACCTGGGCCTGCTGCACATGGAGATCGTTCAGGAGCGCCTGGAGCGCGAGTACAACCTGAACCTCATCACCACCGCGCCCAGCGTGGTGTACCGCATTACCACCAACAAGGGTGAAACGCTGCTGGTGGACAACCCGGCCAAGCTGCCGCCGGTTCAGCACATCGAGAAGTTCGAGGAGCCCATCCTCACCTGCCACATCCACGTCCCCAACGACCACCTGGGCGCCATCCTCAAGCTGTGCCAGGAGCGCCGCGGTGTGCAGAAGGACATGAAGTACCTGGGCAGCAGCGGTCAGCGCGTGCAGGTCACCTACGAGATGCCGCTGGCGGAGGTCGTGTTCGACTTCTTCGACAAGCTCAAGAGCGTCTCGCGCGGCTACGCCAGCCTCGACTACGAGCTGGCCGGCTATATCGAGTCCGACCTGGCCCGGCTGGACATCCTCATCAACGGGGACCCGGTGGACGCCCTCAGCGTCATCGTGCACCGCGAGCGCGCCTACCTGCGCGGCCGCGAGGTGTGCCAGAAGCTGAAGGAGGTCATCCCGAAGCAGATGTACGAGGTCGCCATCCAGGCGGCGATTGGCGCGAAGATCATCTCGCGTGAGACCATCTCCGCCATCCGGAAGAACGTGCTCGCCAAGTGCTACGGTGGTGACATCAGCCGCAAGCGCAAGCTCCTGGAGAAGCAGAAGGAGGGCAAGAAGCGCATGAAGCAGGTCGGAACGGTGGAGATTCCGCAGGAAGCCTTCCTCGCGGTCCTCAAGTCGGAGCAGTAGCCCATGAACGCGGCCATGCCTTCCGCCACCCCTCCCGCGAAGCTCTCCGAGGCGATGGCGGCCCGCCGCACGCCGGAGATGCTTCGCGCCCGCAATGTGCTGGTGTGGCGCGAGCGCCTCACCAGCCTCTGGGCTCCGTTGATCATCCTGGCGCTGCTGTACGTGCCGTACACGGTGATCATCGAGTACTCGCGCGCGTCCGCCGCGTGGGCCCAGCCGGTGATGAAGGGGCTGGGGTTGCTGCTGGTCCTCTACTTCGTGGCCCTGCTGGTGTGGCGCAACGTCTCCCCCAAGGAGAAGGCGCTGCGCGGCGTGCGCCACGATGCGAACGAGCTGCTGGAGGAGAACGAGCGCATCCTCCGCAAGCCCGGCGTGAGCGCGAAGGTGGCGGGGCCGGTGCTGGACCGCATCGCCGAGCAGGCGCTGCGCGTGGAGCAGGCCTCCGCCGCGGGTGACGCGGAGCAGCTGCGCACCGAGGTGAAGGGCCTGGAGGCGTTGACCGCGCAGCATCTGGGCGCGTTCCGCAAGCAGTCCGCCATGGACTTCCTGGGCGGATTCGGCAAGGCGCTGCTGGTGGCGCTGGTGTTCCGCACCTTCATCGTGGAGCCGTACCGGATCCCCTCCGGCTCCATGCTGCCCACGCTGGAGATTGGCGACCAGGTCTTCGTCAACAAGTTCATCTACGGCGTGCGGCTGCCGTTCCTCAACTACGTGCCGTTCGTCATCGTCCGGCCGCCGGAGCGTGGAGACGTCATCGTCTTCAACAACCCGGTGAACGAGTCGGTGGACTACATCAAGCGCGTGGTCGGCGTGCCGGGCGACGTGGTGGAGTTCATCAACGGCGTCGTCCACATCAACGGCCAGCCGCAGCAGCGCGAGCTCGTCTCCAACGAGTTCACCGTCCACAACATCACCGACGACGGGCGCTGGTACGACCAGCAGGAGACCCTCTACGAGGAGAACCTGTCTGGCGTGACGCACGCCGCGCTGCAGACGCTGCCGCGCATGCCGCGCCGGGAAGGTCCCTACGAGGTCCCCCCGGGCCACGTCTTCGCCGTGGGTGACAACCGGGACAACAGCGCGGACAGCCGCCACGGCCTGGGAGTCACGGGGTACGGCAAGGCGGAGTACGTCCCCTACGGCCACATCAAGGGCAAGGCCATGGTGGTGTGGCTGTCGCTGGGCTATCACGGGCTGCTGCACGGCCTGTTCGGTGGCACGGGCCTCCGCGTGGATCGGTTCTTCGAACCGGTCCGTTGAGGCGTTCGCTGGAAGCAGGCAGGCGGCCGCGCCGCGCACGACGCTTGACGTGCCGCACGCCCCGGGGTACGCGGCGCCCCCGGCCATGAGACACCTGCTTGGAATCGAAGGCTGGCGCCGGGACGAGCTGGAGTCACTGCTCGACCGGGCGAAGGCACACCTCCCCGGCGGTCCCGACACCACCCACCTGCTTCGCGGCAAGGTGGTGGCGAATCTCTTCTTCGAGGACTCCACCCGGACCCGAACGTCGTTCCACATGGCGGCGAAGGGGCTGGGGGCCAGTGTGCTCAACTGGACTCACACCGGCTCCTCGGTGTCCAAGGGTGAGACGCTGCTGGACACCGCCCGCAACATCGAAGCGACGGGGCCGGTGGCCATCGTCATGCGTCACCGCTCGTCCGGAGCGCCGCACCTGGTGGCGAAGCACGTGAAGTGCGCCGTCATCAACGCGGGTGATGGCACGCACGAGCACCCCTCCCAGGCGCTGCTGGACGCCTTCACGCTGCGCCAGCGCTGGGGCTCGCTGGACGGGCGCACGGTGCTCATCGTGGGCGACGTGCTGCACAGCCGCGTGGCCCGCTCCAACCTGCACTGCCTCAAGGCGCTGGGCGCCCAGGTGGTGATGTGCGGCCCGCCCACGCTGATGCCGCCGGGGCTGGAGGCGCTGGGCGCGGAGGTGACGCACAACCTGGACGCCGCGCTCCCTCGCGCGGACGCGGTGATGTGCCTGCGCGTCCAACTTGAGCGGCAGGAGCAGGCGTTCCTGCCGTCCACGCGTGAATATGCACGGCTGTTCGGCCTCAACGCGGCCCGCGAGGAGCGGATGAAGGCGGGCGCGGTGGTGATGCACCCGGGCCCCATCAACCGGGGCGTGGAGCTGGCGCCGGCGGTGGCGGATGGCGCCCGCAGCGTCATCCTGGAGCAGGTGTCCAACGGCGTCGCCGTGCGGCGGGCCATCCTGGAGGTGTGTACGGCATGAGCTCCACGGTGCTCTTCAGGCGGGGGCGTGTCATCGACCCTCGCAACGGGGTGGACGGCGTCCGCGACGTGCTGGTCCGCGACGGCAAGGTGGTGGAGGTTTCGGAGACCCTGCTGCCCGTGCCCTCCAGCGCCGAGGTGGTGGATGCCACCGGCAAGTGGGTGCTGCCGGGCTTCATCGACCTGCACGTCCACCTGCGCGAGCCGGGCGAGGAGGGCAAGGAGACGGTCCTCACCGGCTGCCGCGCCGCCGTGGCGGGTGGTTTCACCGCGGTGGTGGCCATGCCCAATACCAAGGTGGTCAACGACAACGCGATGGTGACGGAGCTGGTGCTGAACCGCGCCCGCGCCGCGGGCCTGTGCCATGTCTATCCCGCCGGGGCCATCACCAAGGGCCTCAAGGGCGAGGAGCTGGCGGAGATGGGCGAGCTGGTGTCCGCCGGCTGCGTGGCCATCACCGACGACGGCCGCCCGGTGATGAACGCGTCGCTGATGCGGCGCACGCTCCAATACGCCACCCAGTTCGACGTGCCCGTCATGGTCCACGAAGAGGACCTGACGCTGTCCGCGGGCGGGGCCATGCATGAAGGCACCACGTCCACGCGGCTGGGCCTGCGCGGCATCCCCGCTTCCGCGGAGGTGGCCATGGTGGCGCGAGATCTGGTGCTGCTGGAGGAGACGAAGGGCCGGCTGCACGTGGCGCACGTGTCCTGCGAGGGCAGCGTGCGGCTCATTCGCGAGGCCAAGCGCAGCGGTCTGCGCGTCACCTGCGAGGTGGCGCCACACCACTTCATCCTGGATGACCGCGCGGTGGGGGACTATGACACCCACGCGAAGATGGCCCCGCCGCTGCGCGCGGACACCGATGTGCAGGCCCTGCGCGAGGCGCTGGTGGACGGGACGGTGGACGCCATCGCCACGGACCATGCGCCGCACGGGGTGTTGGACAAGCAGGTGGAGTTCGAGAAGGGCATCAACGGCATCGTGGGGCTGGAGACGGCCCTGGGGCTGACGCTGGAGCTGGTGCATGCGGGCGTGCTCACCGCGAACCGCGCGGTGGAGCTGCTGACGCACGGGCCCGCGAAGGCGTTCGGCCTGCCGGGCGGTCACCTGGCGCCTGGAGCGCCAGCGGACGTCACGGTGGTGGATCCGGAGGCGGAGTGGACGGTGGATGCCCACCAGTTCCATTCCCGCAGCCGGAATACACCGTTCCACGGCCGGAAGCAGAAGGGTCGCGTTATCCAGACGTGGGTCGCGGGCCACAAGGTGTTCGACAAGGGCCAGGTCGGCCAGAGCAAGGAGTCGCGGTGATGACGAAGCGGGCAGTGCTCGCCCTGGCGGATGGCACCACGTTCGAAGGCCGTGCGTTTGGCGCGGTGGGCGAAACGGTGGGTGAAGTGGTGTTCAACACGACCATGTACGGTTACCAGGAGGTCCTCACGGACCCCTCGTACGTGGGCCAGATTGTCACCATGTCGTACCCGGAGATTGGCAACGTTGGCGCCAACCCGGAGGACGAGGAGGGCTCCCGGGTGCACGCGGTGGGCATGGTGGTGCGCGCCCTCAGCGCGCAGCCGTCCAACTGGCGCGCGAAGGAGTCGCTGGACGCGTACCTGAAGCGCAACGGCGTCGCCGGCATCGAGGGCATCGACACCCGCCGCTTGGTGCGCCACCTGCGCACGCACGGCGCGCAGATGGGCGTCATCTCCAGCGAGGGCCTGTCCCCCGAGGCCCTGGTGGAGCGTGCCCGCTCCGCGCGCGGCATGGAGGGCCTTGACCTGGCCACGGGCGTGTCCACGAAGGAGGCCTACACCTTCACCCAGCCCTCGCCGAATATCTTCACCGGCCTGGGCGAGGTGCAGGTGCCGGCCGAGCCCCGCTTCGACGTGGTGGCCTACGACTACGGCCTGAAGAAGTCGATGCTGCACTTCCTGGTGGACGTGGGCTGCCGTGTGACGGTGGTGCCGGCCAACACCTCGGCGGAAGAGGTGCTGGCGCGCAAGCCGAACGGCGTCTTCCTGGCCAACGGCCCTGGAGACCCGGCGGCGGTGAAGGGCGCGGACCGCACCGTGGCGGCGCTGCTGGGCAAGGTGCCGGTGTTCGGCATCTGCCTGGGGCATCAAATCATGGCGCTGGCCCTGGGCGGCCGGACGTACAAGATGAAGTTTGGCCACCGGGGCGGAAACCAGCCGGTGAAGGACCTCACGACGGGCAAGGTGGAAATCACCGCGCAGAACCACGGCTTCGCCGTGGATGACGCCAGCCTCAAGGGCCTGGCCGTCGTGACGCACATCAACCTCAACGACGGCACGGTGGAGGGCCTGGCCGTCCCGGACGCGCGGGCCTTCAGCGTGCAGTACCATCCCGAGGCCTCGCCCGGCCCCCATGACGCGCGCTATCTCTTCGACAGGTTCGCGAAGCTGATGGCGGGGTAGGATGGCACCACCGAATATGACCTCGTCGCTGTCACCGCTCTCCTATCAGCCGTATCTGGATCAGCTCATCGCCTTTGGCAGTGCCGAGTCGCGCAAGGAGGACCTGCTCCAGGCCAAGGCGGAGTACTTCCGTCTGACGGGCGAGGTCTTCGAGGACGACAAGCTCTTCGAACTGCGGATGGCGTCCTTCCTGGACTTCTACCTCTATGACCGCGTCTCGCCGCTGACGAACAAGACGCCGGCCACGGAGTTCTACGAGCAGCGCCTGGCCGGTTCCGCGCCCGAGGAGGCCAACGCCTTCCGGAGCTTCACGGAGACGGTCCATGGCCTCTTCGAGGTCCGCAAGCTGGGCAAGGGCGAGGTCCGTCTGCGCGAGCTGTACTCGGGCAAGGACTTCGACGTGACGGAGCGCCGCCACGTCGCGGGCCTGGAGACGGGGGACATCATCGAGGCGCGCCTCATTCCCTTCGGTGGGCACCTGCTGTTCTCCTCCGCGTTCTGCTACCACCCCCGCATGGCGGTGAAGGCCATCAAGGCGGAGGTGAAGCGCCGAAAGAAGAAGGAGCCGGACCGCACGCCCAACGAGCTGGTGTGGGAGTGCGCCCGCCGTGCGCTCAACATGGAGCGCTACCGGCAGCTCGCCGTGGAGAAGATCTACGACTTCGAGCAGAAGGTCCTCTGAGCCCGCTGGCCGCGGAGCCCCGGTGACGGCAAGTCCCGGGGCCCCCACGGGCCCGCTCAGATGCGGTGGATGCTCATCAAGTTGGTGTTGCCCGGGACGTTGAGCGGGACACCGGCCACCACCACCACGGGCGTGCCGGGCGCGCAGAGCTTCTCCTTCCGGCACAACTGACGTACCTGGGAGAGCATGGCGTCCGTGGTGGACACGCGCGCCACCTGCATGCCCGTCACGCCCCAGTAGAGCGCCATTCGATTCACCGCCATCTCGCTCGGCGTGAGGGCGATGATGCGGGCGTGGGGCCGGAACTCGGAGATGAGGCGCGCGGTGTGGCCGCTCTCCGTGTAGGCGACGATGGTGCCAATGCCCAGCTGCGTCGCCGCCGCCACGGCCGCCGCGGCCACGCCGGTGCCCAGGTCCTCGGAGCGCTCGAAGGGGGAGTGGTGCTGGTGCTTCACCACACCGCGCTCTGTCTCCTCCACGATGCACGCCATGGTGGACGCCGCTTCGATGGGGTACTTGCCCGCGGCCGTCTCGCCCGACAGCATGACGGCGTCCGCGCCGTCGAGGATGGCGTTGGCCACGTCGGACACCTCGGCGCGGGTGGGGCGCGCGTTGGCCACCATGCTCTCCAGCATCTCCGTGGCGACGATGACGAGCCCGCCCATGCGGTTCACCGCGCTCACCATGTGCTTTTGGATGGCCGGCAGGCGCTCCAGGGGCATCTCCACGCCCAGGTCGCCACGCGCCACCATGATGCCGTCCGCCACGGCGGCAATCTCTTCCACGCGCTCCACCGCCTGGGGCTTTTCAATCTTCGCGATGAGGGGCGTCTTCAGCTTCGCCACGTGCGCGCGCGCCTTCTTGATGTCCTCGGGCGTGCGGACGAAGGACAGCGCCACGTAGTCCACGCCCACCTCCTGGCCGAAGGCCAGGTCCACCGCGTCCTTGCGGGTAATCGTGGGCACCGACATGGGCGAGCCGGGGAGGTTGAGGCCCTTGTGATTCTTGAGCACGCCGCCCACCTCCACGCGGCACTGCACGTCCTGTCCTTGGACTCGCAGCACCCGCAGCCGCACGCGCCCGTCATCCAGGAGGATTTCGTGGCCCTTGGCCACGTCCTTCACCAGCGTCTTGATGGGGGTGGGGATGACGCCGTCCTGGCCCAGGACGTTGCGCGTCGTCACCGTGACGGACTGGCCCTGCTTCACCAGCAGTTGCCCCCCGTCGAAGCGGCCCAGGCGTATCTTCGGCCCCTGGATGTCCTGGAGGATGGCCACCGGCGCGCCCAGGCGCTTCGCGACCTTGCGGATGGTTTCCACCCGGCGGCGGTGCTCCTCGTGCGTGCCGTGCGAGAAGTTCAGCCGCGCCATGTTCATGCCCGCGCGGATCAACCCTTCGATGACCTCAGGCGTGTCCGAAGCGGGGCCCAGGGTGCAGATGATTTTCGCCTTGCGCATAGGGCTGCGCATCCTAGGCGCCCGGGGGCCCGGCTTGACAGCCTTGCGCCCGCGGGACTAACTCTTCTGCCGACGCGGGCCTCTCACCAGGCGCCGCGGAGCCTTTGCGCTCTCGATGGCAGAGAGAGAAAGCCCGGCATCCCTGGGAGGGGGGGCCGGGCTTTCTTGCAAGGGCCTCTCTTCAGGCCTAGAGCTCGATTTCCTTGCCCGTGCCCAGCGGCGCCTTGGGCATCGAGTGGCCCGGCGGCAGGCCTTCCATGTCCATGTCGATGGGCGGCTCGCTCGGGGCGCCCGGGGCAGGGAAGCCGGGCGCGTCCAGCGGCCCGCTGCCGCCCACGCCGGGGCCTTCCTGCTGGAGGCCTTCGATCTCCTCGCGGGTGATGCCGGCCAGCGTCAGCACCTTGCGGGTGACGCGGATGCGGGCATGGCTGGTGAGCGCCATGGCGATGGAGTCCGACGGCCGGGCGTCCAGCGTCATCTTCTTCTTGCCCTGCTCCAGGAAGACGCGGCCCGAGTAGACGTTGTCACGCAGGTCGTCGATGCGGACCTCCGTCACCTTGGCGCCCAGCTCCGTCACCACGTCGTCCAGGAGGTCCTGTGCGAGCGGCTGGGGTGGCTGGCGCTCCGCCAGCCGGAAGGCGATGGAGATGGCCGAGGCTTCGTCCACGAACACCGGGAGGACGATGCCCTTGTCCTTGGTGGCCAGGACCACGGCGTGGGCCTGGGCCTCCTCCAGCGGGACGACATCCTGCACCTCGAGCTCGACGAGCTCGGAGCAGGCCTTGGGGTCGTCTTCACCTTCGGTGATGCAGGGCTGACCCTGAGCCTTACCCAGGGCCGCCAGCGCTACGGGTGGAGTGAAGGCGGGAAACATCAGCAGCCCTCCGAGCGCCAGAAGCACGGCCGAGAGAGGTGCGACGAACAAAGTGGCGCGGTTGGGCGTTTTCACGCCTTTAAGCTACGCACCCGGCCATCTGTCGGGAGGGTTGCGCTCCAGGCCCGGTTACCCCCTGCTGCGTGGGGTGCTCCCCGGGCCGGAGGGCAGGCGGACAGGCTCAACGACGGTCGTCGTCGTCCTCGTCCTCGTCGTAGTCCTCCTCGTCGTCGACGTCCTCGTCCTCGTCTTCATCGAGGTCGTCGTCGTCCTCGTCCTCGTCGTCTTCCTCGTCGTCTTCCTCGAGCATGTCCTCCAGGTCCTCGGACTCCAACGTCATGGACACGGCGAACCGCTTGTCGAGCGCGGCGATCTGCGCGCGCATCTCCGTGAGCGCTGCGACGAAGTCCTCCGTGAGGTTGGCGGGCGCCTTGGCGTCGCAATGCGGGCAGACGATTTTTTCAGTCCCTTCGATGAGGTCCTGAGCGTCCAGCTCGAAGCTCGCCTCGCACTTCTGGCAGGTGAAGTCGATGCTCATGGTCGGGCGCGGCATACAAAGCACTCCAACCAGCTGTCAACGTCCGAGACGGGGGGACATTGGTAGGGGGCCTTGCTTCCGCTAGCGTTCGGGGCATGGACCTTCCCAAGTCGGTGGTGCATGCGCTCCATGACCGGGCCGCGCAACAGGAGCAGCGCCCAGCCCTGTGGACGCGCCGTGGGGGCGCCTATGCGCCCACCTCGTGGTTTGAATATGCGCAACGGGTGCGGCGCTTCGCCCTGGGGTTGCACGCGCTGGGGGTGGGTGCGGGCCAGCCGGTGGGCATCCTGAGCTTCAACCGCGAGGAGTGGCACGTCGCCGATCTGGCGGCCATCGCCATGGGGGGCGTCCCTGTCGGTCTCTACACCACCAGCGCCCCGGAGCAGCTGGAGTTCATCCTGGGGCACTGCGAGGCCACGCTCCTGGTGGTGGAGAACGAAAAGCACCTGCGCACCGCCCTGGCCCTGCGCGAGCGGCTGCCCAAGCTGCGCCACGTGGTCGTCATCGAGGCGCCCACGGTGCTCCCGGAGGGCGTGCTGCGTTACGCGGACGTCATGGCCCTGGGCACTGGCGCGGACGAGAAGCCCTACTGGGACAGTGTCCACGCCCTGAAGCCGGAGGCCATGGGCACGCTCATCTACACCTCCGGCACAACCGGCCACCCCAAGGGGGTGATGCTCAGCCACCACAACCTGGTGTGGACGGCGCAGCAGCTCACGGACTCGGTGACGTTCGGCCAGCCCGCCGCGTCCTCGCTCGTGTCGTATCTGCCGCTGTCGCACATCGCCGAGCAGATCATCTCCCTCTACAGCCCCTTGCTGAACGGGGTGCAGGTGTACTTCGCGGCATCGGTGGACACGATGCCGCAGAGCCTGCGGGAGGTGCGCCCATCGTTCTTCTTCGGCGTGCCGCGCGTGTGGGAGAAGTTCAAGGCCAAGGCGGAGGAGGGGCTGGCCTCGCAGCCGCCCTCGAAGCGCCGGGTGGTGGCCTGGGCGCGCCGGGTGGCCTCGGAGCGGCATGAGCGGGTGATGCGCCACCAGAGCGTTCCGATGGCGCTGGAGGCCCAGTATCTGCTCGCCAGGCGGCTCGTGTTCGCCCCGTTGAAGGAGCGCATCGGCATGGAGCGGGTGTCCTTCTTCGCCACGGCGGCGGCGCCCGTCGGCCGCGAGGTGCTGGACTTCTTCGCCTCCATCGACATGGTCATCCATGAAGTGTGGGGCATGACTGAGGTGACGGGGCCCGGCACGGTGAACACCGAGTCCCACACGCGGCTGGGCTCCGTGGGCCGGGCGATGATGGGGGTGGAGCTGCGCATCGCGGACGACGGCGAGCTGCTGGTGCGCGGCGGCAACGTCTGCATGGGGTACTACAAGAACCCGGAGGCCACCGCCGAGCTGCTGGCGGACGGGTGGCTGCACTCCGGTGACGTGGGCCAGCTGGACGCGGACGGCTACGTCCAGATCACCGGCCGCAAGAAGGACATCATCGTCACCTCGGGCGGGAAGAAGACGTCTCCCTCCAACATCGAGGAGCTGCTGAAGGCCCTGCCCGGTGTGGGGCACGCGGTGGTGCTGGGCGAACGCCGCAACTTCCTGGTGGCCTTGCTGACGTTGGACGCGGAGAAGGCGCGGGCCCTGGCCAAGGCGCAGGGATGGCCGGAGGACGCGGCCCGGCTCGCGGAGGATGCCCGCCTGCGCCAGTTCCTCCAGGAGCGCGTGGAGCGCGACGTGAACCCGAAGCTGTCCCGCTTCGAAACCATCAAGCGCTTCGCGGTGCTGCCGAAGGACTTCTCCGTGGAGGGCGGTGAGCTGACGCCGAAGCTGAGCGTGCGCCGCAACGTGGTGGCGGAGAAGTACGCCGGCCTCGTGGAGTCGCTCTACGACGAGTCCCCGCAGGGCGGTTCTCAGACGGGCTGAGCGCGCCGGTGCCGCCGGAAAGCGAAAGGGGCGGGGAACCTCGCGGTTCCTCGCCCCTTCGTGCTTCTGGCCCACGCGAGAAGCGCGGGCCTTGTGTCACGGCCTACTTGGCGGCGCGCTTGTCCATGGGGACGTAGTCGCGGCGCGGGGCGCCCGTGAACACCTGGCGCGGACGGGCAATCTTCTGCTCGTTGTCCGTCACCATCTCCTCCCACTGCGCGCACCAGCCCACCGTGCGGGGGATGGCGAAGAGCACCGGGAACATCTCGACCTGGAAGCCCATCGCCTCGTAGATGAGGCCCGAGTAGAAGTCGACGTTCGGGTACAGCTTCCGCTTCACGAAGTACTCGTCCTCGAGCGCGATGCGCTCCAGCTCGACGGCGATCTCCAGCAGCGGGTTCTTGCCCGTCACCTCGAAGACCTCGTCGGCCACGCGCTTGATGACCTTGGCGCGCGGATCGTAGGACTTGTAGACGCGGTGACCGAAGCCCATCAGCTTCTTCTCACCCTCGCCGCTCTTCACCGACTTGATGAACTCCGGAATCTTGGAGACGTGGCCGATGTCGCGGAGCATGCGGAGCACGGCCTCGTTGGCGCCGCCGTGCAGCGGGCCGTAGAGGGCGCCGATGCCCGCGCTGACCGCCGAGTACGGATCCACCTCGGACGAGCCCACCGTGCGCACGGACGTGGTGGAGCAGTTCTGCTCGTGGTCCGCGTGCAGGATGAAGAGGATGTCGAGCGCGCGCTCGAGCACCGGGTGGACCTTGTAGGTCGACGTGCCGATGCGCTTGATCATCGCCAGGAAGTTGGCGACGTAGGACAGGTCGTTGTCCGGGTAGATGTACGGCAGGCCCATCGTGTGCCGGTAGGAGAACGCGGCGATGGTGGGCATCTTCGCGATGAGTCGCGTGATCTGGATGCGGCGGCTCAGCGGGTCCTTGATGTTCTTCGCGTCGGGGTAGAAGCTGGACAGCGCCGCCACCGTGGAGCTCACCATGGACATGGGGTGCGCGTCGTAGCGGAACCCGTCCATGAAGCTCTTCACGTTCTCGTGCACGTAGGTGTGGTGCGTGACGAGGTGGTTGAACTGCTGCAGCTCCTTCTCCGAGGGCAGCTCACCGTTCAGCAGGAGGTAGGCGACCTCGAGGAAGCTCGACTTCTCCGCGAGCTGCTCGATGGGGTAGCCCCGGTACTCGAGGATGCCCTTGTCGCCGTCGATGAAGGTGATGGCGCTCTTGCAGTTGGCGGTATTGAGGAACGCCGGATCGTAGCCCATCAACCCAAAGTCATCGTCGCCCGTTTTGATCTGGCGGAGAGCATTGGTGCGAATACAGCCGTTCTCGATCGGGACCTCGTAGGTCTTCCCGGTCCGATTGTCGGTGATCGTCAGCGTGTCCTTGGCCATGGGGCGGAGATTTCACAGGGGGGAGAGTGCTTTCAACAAAAAAGAACGATAAGTCTGCTGGACGGACACTGAGGGTCTCATCCTGCATCAGTTATCCGAACACCCACCCTGGACAACTGGCGCCAGAACCCAGGAAAGCTCTTTTCCACGCACTCTGGACCGGTGAGTGTCAGCGGCGTGCCGGACAGGACACACAGTGTCGCAGCGGTCATCGCGAGACGATGGTCCCCCTCGCTGCTCATCTCGAAGCCCGAAGGTGGCGTGCGGGGTGGCTGGATCAGCAGCCGTTCTCCTTGGAGCTCCGTGTTTCCGCCGAACGCCTTCACGAGCGTCCGGATGCCCTCGAGACGGTCGCTCTCCTTGACGCGGAGGATGCCCACCTCCGTGAGCGTGGAGGGCGCCGGAAGCACGCAGGCGAGCGCGGCCAGCGTGGGGAGCAGGTCCGGACATTCCTCGCCGGAGGCGCGAAGGCCTCCTGAAAGCCGGCCCTCCACCTTGAGCGTGAAGGGAGCGTCCGCGGGCACCGCGCGCAGGCCCACCTGCTCAATCAACCGGACAATGGCGTCGTCCGGGTGGGCACTGCCCGTGTCCGCGCGCACCACGGTGCCGCCCGTCTTCCACGCCACCAGCAGCAGGTAGCCCAGGGACGACCAATCCCCCGGAAGCGTGGGGACGGCCGGGGGCGCCGCGTACCCGGCTACGGTGTAGCTCGACGGGGAGCGCTGGATGTCGAAGCCGAAGCGGCTCAGCCACGTGAGGGTCAGCTCCAGGTAGCCCGCACTGGTGAGGGGCCCGTCAATCTCCACGCGCCAGGGGCGGCGCTCGCGCAGGTACAGCGCCGCGCAGCCCAGCAGCAGGCTGGAGGCGTACTGGCTGCTCTGGGCGCCCGGCACGCGGAACACGGGAGAGACGTTCGACGTGTCACGGGGCGCGCGCAGCTCCACCGGCCAGGGCGTGCCCTCGGTGAGCGTGAGGCCCGCGGGACCCAGGGCCTCGCGCAGGGAGGTGAAGAGCGGGCCGTGGGGCCGCTCGCCCAGGCGGGGCGTGCCGGTGAAGCGCGCCTGTGCGCCGGGCGTCACCGCCGCCTGGGTGGCCAGGATGCGGAAGGGCGCGCCGCCGTCCGCGCAGTCGATGTCGCGCACGGCATCCGGAGGCAGACGCAGGGCCTCGACGCCCTGGCGCAGCACGCGCACGTCGGCGGGGAGGTCCTCGTCCGCCTCGGCCTGCACCGAGGGCAGCGGCCACGAGCCCGTGAGGTGCCCCAGCACCAGCGCCCGCTGCGCGTCCGACTTGGACACCGGCGGGGTGAGGGGCGCGGCGTGCAGCGTGGAGGGGTCCACCACGATACGGGAAGCCTTCTCCGTGCTCATGGTCGCTCCCCCTTCGCCCACGCGGGCCACAAGGCGCGCCAGCTTGATTCGTCCACGTCACGCACCTCGGTGGCGCCAATGGCCGTCAGCAGCACCATGCGCAGCTCGCCCTTGGCGCCGGCCTTCTTGTCGGCGGTGAGCAGCGCCCGCACGTCCTTCATCGGCGCGCGGCGGAGCAGGGCGGCGGCGCGCTCGCGGCCCTGCACGCCGGGGCCATTGGCCAGGGCGGCTTCGACCTCGGTGGCCACGGGCTCCGGTGTCACGCCCAGGTGACGGCCCACGTCCAGGGCCAGCAGCATGCCCAGGCCCACGCCGTCGCCGTGGGACAGCTTGAAGCGGGACACGCTCTCCAGCACGTGGCCGAAGGTGTGGCCGAAGTTGAGCACCCGGCGCAGCCCCGTGTGCTCGTACGGGTCCTGCGCGCAGATGCGCTCCTTGAGGGCGCGGGCGTCCTTGACGAGCTTCTCGAGCGCGGGCGGCTTGCGCACGTAGCGACGGAAGAGCGGCGCGTCGAGGCTGACCACCATCTTCCAGGCCTCCAGCGCGCCCTCGCGGCGCTGCGCATCGGAGAGCGTGTCGAAGAACTCGGGGCACACCCAGCCTTCGTCCGCGTAGTGGAAGACGCCGGCCGGGTTCTTCACCACGCGCCCGCGCACCGTCATGTCGACAGCGCCCTTGCCGCCGACGCTGCTGTCCACCGCCGCCAGCAGCGTGGTGGGGACCTGCACCAGGCGCACGCCGCGCTTGAGGACATGCGCGGCCACGGTGGAGACGTCACCGATGGTGCCGCCGCCCACGGCCACGAGCGTGCCTGAGCGCGGAAGGGCCAGGCCGTTGGCCAGGACCTTCTCCAGCGCGGTGAACGTCTTGGCGCTCTCGCCGCCGGTGAGCTGGATGATGGCGCGGGGGCTGCGCGCCTCCAGGGTGGGGATGAGGGTGGGGTGGAGCTTCGCGACGGTGCGGTCCACCACCGCCACGCTGCCCTCGGGCAGGTTCTTGGCGAGGCGGGCGAAGGTGCCCCAGCGGTCGGACGGCGGACGGTAGGCCCCGGGAGGAAGAGCACTCATGGCGCGTGGGGCCTCGCGTTGAAGTGGAGGACGAGGTCGGCGATGACGAGCGACACCATGGCCTCCAGCACCGGGACTGCCCGGGGCATGATGCACGGGTCGTGACGGCCACCCTTCGCGTGCTCCTGCAGCGTCGCGGGCGGCTTGAAGAAGGTGCGGATCTGCATCGGCTCACCGTTGGCGAGCCCGCCCTGGATGCCGCCGTACGCGTCCTTCACGGCGTGGAACTGGATGCCGGGCTGGCCAATGCGCTCGAGCAGGTCCGGCGGACCCCAGACGACGCCCGTGACGGCGCCGATGCTGCCCAGGGCCTGCGCGATGCGCGCCTTGAGCTTGCCGAAGATGGGCTCGCCCAGACCCACGGGCAGGCCCTCCACGCGCACGTCAATGGCGCCGCCCAGGCTGTCGCCCGCCTCTTTCGCGGTGAGGATGCGCTGGGACATCTCGTCGCGGATGGCGACGTCCGGGCAGCGCGTGGCGTGAGCGTCCACCTGCTCGCGGGTGAGTCCCGGCGCGGGCACGGCGGCCACCAGGTTGCCCACCTGGGACACGTAGGCGACGGTGCGGATGGAAGGCACGTCCCGGGCGAGGTACGCCTCGGCGATGGCGCCGCCGATGACGCGGCAGAGCGTTTCGCGCCCGCTGGTGCGCCCGCCGCCGCGGTGGTCACGGTGCTTGAAGCGCTCGCGCCACACGGCGTCCGCGTGGCCGGGCCGGTCCTCGGCCTTCAGCTTCTCGTAGTCCCCCGAGCGCTGGTTGGTGTTGCGCACGATGGCGGCGATGGGCGTCCCCAGCGTCTTGTCCTCGAAGACGCCGGACAGGATCTCCACCTGGTCCGGTTCGCTGCGCGCGGTGGTGATGGTGGACTGGCCGGGGCGCCGACGGTCCAGCGCGACTTGAACCTGCTCGCGCGTCAGGGGCACGCCGGCGGGGCAGCCATCCAGGATGGCGCCGAGCGCGGGCCCGTGGCTCTCTCCAAACGTCGTCAGGCGAAACAGGTCGCCGAAGGTATTCATGTCGCGGACTCCCAGAGTTGGCGCTGACGCCGGGCTTGCGCGATGAACCACGCCGCACCCAGCAGGACCGGAGTACCGCCGCGACGGACAATCTCCGCGGCGATGCGCCGGCCCGGGGCTCCGTAGGCGATGACCGCCACACGGGCCCCGTCGAAGCGCAGGTCGTCAGGAGCGGGCACCCTATCGGGCCAGGTCCAGACGCCCGCCCCTGTGAGAGGCGCCTGGATGTCGGCGCGTCGCAAGACGCGCAAGTCGCAGCTCAGCTCCGCCGCCACGGACCGGAGCGCCGAGGTGGCGCCACCGTCCCCCAGGACGAAGACTTCGCGAGCCCCGAGCCGCTCGAGCACCGTGCGGGCGCCGAACGTGTCGGTATTGAAGGCTTCCCACCGGCCGCCCCGGCGGACCAGCGTGTTGATGGCGTCCAGCGAGGACCCCGTGTGCTTCGCCAGGCGCAGCTTGAAGGGGCTGGTGACGGCGAAGCCTCCGTAGTGAGGCAGGAGCGCGTCCACCACGGCCTCCACCGGCCCGTCCTCCGGCAGGTCGATGCGGTCGAAGGGCTGACGGTGGATGCGGGGCGAGCGCGAGTGGACGATGGACGTCCCCAGGATGCCCAGCCGCAGCGGCGGCGCCACCGTGTACCGGTCCGCGCCGCGCAGCGCTCGCACGGCGTCGTCCAGCAGCCGCTGGCCGGGCGCCGCGACCCAGGCGCCTCCCGCCGCGACGTAGTCCAACACGTTGTTCTGGGCGAGCAGCGCCCGCGTGGGCAACGCCACCGCGCCCATGCCCAGCACCGTGACACGCGTGGCACCGAAGCGCTCCGCCATCCGCCGCTGCGTCTCCAGCAGTGTGACGAGGTGGGCCGGGTCCGTCATCGGCTCCACATGCTTCACCAGGGCGTCGGCGGGCAGCTCTCGCTCCCACAACTGGAGCGCTTCCTCCGTGGAGAGCTGCCGGCTCGCGTGGTGCGACGCGAGCAGCTTTCCCGGAGGTGCCGCCAGCGATGCCTGCTGCCCCGACGCGTCCATCAAGTCCCTGTCCACGCGCCAGGCCGCGGCCACCCAGGGGGCGGGCAGCGGCTTGCCCCGCTCGGAGACGAGCAGCGGCAGCACCGCCGCCAGCGCCTCGGGCGAAATGGCGTCAGGGGCGTGCAGGTCCGTGCGGATTTCCAGGACGTCCGCCCCACGGCGCTGGCCGTCGCGCGCGAAGCGGACGGCGTCTTCGCCGAGCAGGGTGGGGGGCAGGGTGACGACGCGCCGTGCGGGCGTCACAGGGGCACCTCGGGGGCAAGGCAGCCTCGGAGGAAGTCCTCCAGGGCCACGGTGGGGACGCGGGCGTGCAGCACCTCGCGCTCATGGAACACCGCGGACAATTCTTCTTCGAGCGACACGTCGGCGCGGAGCCGCGGGCGCGTCCGGTCCGTGAGCAGCCGTGCACGGTAGGTGTCGAAACAGATGGGGACGACCAGGGTGAAGAGCCCGGTCAGCGCGTCGGGGTGGTGCGACAGGAAACCGCCTCCCACGGCCACCAGCCCTCCGGCCGGCAGTCCTTGCAGGGCGAGGCGTTCAGCGGCCCGGAATTCCTGCGGCGCTTCCGCCACCCATCTGCGCAGCGGGCGCCCATGCAGGCGTTCCAGGTGTGCGTCCAGGTCCAGCCCGGGGCGCGCGAGCATGCGGGCCACCATGGGCAAGAGGCGCGACTTGCCCGCGCTCCGGTGGCCGGCGAGCACCACCGTCTGACCGGAGCCGGGGAGCAGGGAGGGGCCCGGGCGGGCTACCGCCTCCCTCAGTCCCGGCGCGAGCCGGGGATCCACCGAGGCGAGAATCTGTTCAACGAGGTGCCGCCGCTCCTCAGCGGACGGTGCCGACATAGACGTAGGCGGTGCCGAACGTGAGCGGATGCGCGGACCTTGCCGCGTAGGCCCCGGACTGGTCCATCAGCTCCAGGAACTTGTCACCGGCCGGGAAGGCGGCGGACGTCTTGGGCAGGTACTGGTACGCGGCGCGGTTGCCCGTCAGCAGCCCTCCAATCGTGGGCATCACCGTCTTGCTGTAGAAGCGGAACAAGGCCCCGAAGGCACCCGTGGGCTGGCCGAACTCCAGCACCACGACGTGGCCACCGGGCCGGACCACCCGAGCCATCTCCTTCAGGCACTTCACCGGGTCATCCACGTTGCGGATGCCGAACGAGATGGAGGCCACGTCGAAGCTGTCGGCCGCGAAGGGCAGGTCCATCGCGTCGGCCACCTGGAAGTCCACCTGGAGGCCCGCCTTCTCCGCCTTGGCGGGGGCGCTCTCCAGCATCTCCGGGCAGAAGTCCGTGCCCACGACACGGCCGGAGGCGCCCACCTTGCGCTTGAAGGCCAGGGCCAGGTCGCCAGTGCCCGAAGCGCAGTCGAGGACGCGGTCTCCTTCCTTCGCGGTGCTGAGCCGGACGGCCTTCCGGCGCCACAGCCGGTGGATGCCGAACGAGAGGACCTCATTCGTCACGTCGTACTTCGTGGCGATGGAAGAGAACATCTCACGGACTTCAGTACTCATCGCGCCCTCACGACCTGGGCCGGGCTTTCCGGCCGCCAAAGGTGTCGGTCCACCGCGTCTAGCACGGCTGGCAGCCGCCGCATCAACGTCTCGAAGCGTTCAGGCGTCAGGGCCTGGTGCCCATCGCACATGGCCTGCTCGGGCTTCGGGTGGACCTCAATCAACAATCCGTCCGCCCCCGCGGCCGCGGCCGCCAGCGACATGGGGAGGATGAGCGCCGGGTCGCCCGTCGCATGGGACGGGTCGACGATGACGGGCAGGTGGGAGCGCTGCTTCGCCCAGGCCACCGCCGCCAGATCCAGCGTGTTGCGCAGCTCCGTCTCGAAGGTGCGGATGCCGCGCTCGCACAGCATCACCTGTTCGTTGCCGCCGTCGAGGATGTACTCGGCGGCCAGCAGCCACTCCTGCAACGTGGCCGACAGGCCTCGTTTGAGCAGCACGGGCTTGCGCACCTTCCCCAGGGCCCGAAGCAGCGAGTAGTTCTGCATGTTGCGCGCACCCACCTGGAGGATGTCCGTGGATTCCTCCATGAGGGGAATCTGCGCCGACTCCATCACCTCACTGATGATGGGCATGCCGTGGCGGCGCCCGGCCTCCGCCAGGACGTGCAGGCCCGGCTCGCCCATGCCCTGGAATGCGTAGGGACTGGTGCGAGGCTTGAATACGCCACCGCGCAGGACATGCGCACCCGCGGCGGCCACCACCGAGGCGGCGTGCTGCACCTGCTCCGCGCCTTCCACCGCGCAGGGGCCAGCCATGACGACGAACCCGGGGCCTCCGACTTCCACGGGGCCCACTCGCACGCGAGTGCCTTCGGGCCGCTCCACGCGAAGCACCCGCAGCGCGCCCGGGGCCCGTCCGGACCCGGCTGGTTCGTCTGGCCGCTTGCCTCCCACGGACCCTCCCATTCATGGAGTTCAAGAGGTTTTGAACTCCTTGGTGCATGTATAGCCGAGATGGCTTAGAAGACAACCGAAGGTGATTGCGACGCAATCGCCGATGAGGAACGCTGATGAAGACGCACAATCCCGTTGAGAGCCAGCGCTGGGTGGCCGGAATGACGCCCCTTGCGGTGGTGGATCCGCTCGCGGGTGCGGACGTATTGGGCGTTCCGACCGTCTATTGGGAGCGTCCGCTGGCGCAGGACGCAGCGGCGGGGTGGGGTGAGGCGGCGGTGGTGGAGGCGCAGGACGCCTCCGACATTCCTGACGTGCTGGCCTCGCTGGGCCGCGTGCAGGTGCGCTGGCTGGGCGAAGCCCCGGAGTCGATGCCGGGCCCCTGGTTTGGCGGCATCCGTTTCGGTGACTCGGGCACGGTGGACACGGCGTGGGCGTCGCACGGTGTGACGCGCTGGACGCTGCCCGAGGTGCTGGTGTTCCGCACGGCGCGCGGCGCGTGCGTGGTGGCTTTCGCGCAGGAAGGCCGCGGGGGGGAGGACCTGGTGCGCTCGCGGCTGGAGCGCGTCCGTGCCTGCTTCCCGGAGTCGTACCGGCATGCGCGCGGCGAGCCCGTGGCGTTGGAGTTGCGCGCGTCGCGGCCGGACTTCGAGGTGCGGGTGCAGCGCGCGCTGGACGCGATTGCGTCCGGGCACCTCCAGAAGGTGGTGCTGGCGCGCCCGCTGGATGCGGAAGGGCCCGCGCCCTTTGATGTGGTGGACGTGCTGGCGCGGCTGCGTGAGCAGAATCCCCGCTGCGCCACCTTCCTGTTCCGCGCGCCGGACGACACATGCTTCCTGGGCGCGACGCCGGAGACGCTGTGCCGGGTGGACGGTCAGGTGCTGGAGACGGAGGCCCTGGCGGGCACGGCCGCGCCCGGCCAGGCGGACGGGCTGCGGGGCCATGACAAGAACGTGCGCGAGCACGCGTCCGTGGTGCGCTACCTCGTCACCGCGTTGACGCCGCTGGCGGAGCAGGTGTCGTCGGACGCGGAGCCCGCGCTGCTGGCCTTGAAGAACGTCGTGCACCTGCGGACGGGGTTTCGCGCCGAGCTGCGGCCGGGGGTGACGCCGGCGCAGGTGGTGGAGGCGCTGCATCCCACGCCGGCCGTGGGCGGTACGCCCCGGGAGCGCGCACTGTCGTTCCTGGTGGAGCACGAAGGCCTGGACCGTGGGTGGTACGCGGGG